>JBCCSO010000203.1:0-7755 GCA_039199965.1 Chloroflexota bacterium
CAGCTGACATCAGCGGCGAGCAGTTCTTGAACGCGATGATCGACCTTGGGACCGTAACCGGTATGGGGATTGCGCCAGTTAATATAGACGACACGCAGCGCGCATCACGCACGCTACAGGTTGGCTGCTGGAGTGCAGATGAAGACGGTAGCTTGAGCTTTGATATTGTCTCTGATACCTTCGAAGCACCAGACACTGCCCCGTACCCGGAGGGTTAAGGCTCGTACCCGGAGGGTTAAGGCTCGTACCCGGAGGGTTAAGGCTCGTACCCGGAGGGTTAATTAGTGAATCAGTAATTGCTAGTCATTGACCAGAACAGTAGGTAATTGGCTACCGGTTACAAAGTGGCTGGCGGATGGATATATATCACCCGCCAGCCACAAATATTAGTAAATCTTACTAAAGCTAAAAGCGTCGCTACGCTTACAAGCCAAGAGCTAAAAGCTGACGACCAAACACTACTATGCTAAAAGTTAACAATATTGAAGTCGTTTACAGTGATGTGATCCTTGTACTGCGCGGTGTGACGCTTGAGGTCCCTGACGGTCAGATCGTTTCATTACTTGGTGCCAATGGTGCTGGAAAGTCCACCACGCTTAAGTCAATCTCCGGCTTGCTTGTCAGCGAGGATGGAGAAGTGACGCGTGGAGGCATTGAGTTTGATGGGGTGCGTATTGACAATCTTCCGGCCGATGAAATTGTGCGAATGGGTATTGTTCAAGTTTTGGAAGGTCGGCCGCTGTTTGGACATTTAACTGTTGAAGAAAACCTGCGTACGGGTGCATTATTCCGTAATGCATCATCTGCAGAATTAAAGCGTGACTTAGATGAGGTTTATCACTTCTTCCCCCGCTTGTTAGATTTTAGAAACCGTACATCGGGCTACTTGTCTGGTGGCGAGCAGCAAATGGTTGTGATTGGCCGGGCACTGATGGCAAAACCTAAACTGATGCTTTTGGACGAGCCATCGCTGGGCTTGGCACCGATGCTAGTACAGCAAATTTTTGATATTATTGAGCAAATTAATCGGGAGTCTGGTGTGTCTATGTTGATCGTAGAACAGAATGCGAACGTGGCTTTGAAGACGGCTCAACACGCCTACGTAATGGAAACCGGCCGCATTGTGATGGATGGCGCTGCAGAAGAACTTGCTAACAACGCAGATATTAAAGAATTTTATTTGGGGTTAACTCAGCTGGGCGAACGAAAAAGCTACCGTGAAGTAAAGCACTACAAGCGTCGTAAGCGTTGGCTTGGCTAGTTGGATCTAAACAGGAACCTCTTTTTTAGGGGAATGAAGAAATTCATTCCCCTATTTTTTTGATGGACGATATCGATTGGATTATTCCTCATCAGGCTAACCTACGCATCATCCAATCCGCCGCCCATGATATGCAAATATCGATGGAAAAATTTGTAATCAATCTCGATAAGTATGGAAATACATCAAGTGCCTCAGTTCCTCTGGCTTTGTATGAAGGAATTGAATCTGGAAAGATCAAACCCACGGATACAGTTTAAATGGTTGCTTTTGGTGCTGGATTAACATGGGGTGCGGCGATTCTGGAGTTGGCACCGTAACCAAAGGGAATCTTGAGTGAGATTGAAACGCATGTTGTAGATGCTGTCCCGGCTGATTAAAGCTGGCTGTTAACGAACGCCTGAATCTGACCTAGGTGCTTCTCTGCTTCCCGTCGGCCGATGTCGATCATAGCCTGCTTTTGACCAAATCGGCCGAAAGAAATGTGGCTCAAATCAGGTGCGATTAGGCAATCTGATCCGTGTGGTCCCTGATTAGAATTCCGCACCATGATTTCAACCGCATTAATGCCAATTCCGAAAGGGCCGGCGAAACGGCGGATATGTGGGGCAAAGGCATCTACTCCTATGACGTAGTCTGCTCCTATTAGTTTAACCGCATTAGATGGCGTGTTGTTAGCTACTCCACCATCTACCAAATGTGGATACCCTGCGTAATTGACCGGCCTTATCATTCCGGGAATGGCACAGCTTGCATGCACAATAGGTGCAATGGGGCCACTGTTAAATAGTACAGCCAATCCTGTATCAAGGTTTGTCGTTGAGATGATGAGTGGGGTAGCTAAGTCCTCAAAGTGTAGATTACCTAGCAGATCGACCAAGAAGTTCTCAAGAGGTTTAAAGCTTAGGAATCCCATTTGTGAGATGACAGGTCTTACCATTCTTGTCCAGCCGATTTTTGTGGAAATTTCCAATAAGTCTTTAACGCATAGCCCTGCGGCTTTTAGATAAGCCACGATAGCCCCAGCCGAGGATCCACCTACATAACTAATTTGAATATCCGCTTCCTCTAGTGCCTGCATGACCCCAATGTGAACAAACCCACGGACGGCTGCACCACTCAGAGCCAATCCCACAGTCTTCATTTTTGTCTTATTTGGAGCTGCCTGAATTATATTGCTCAATCCTCAGTGTTCCTTCTTGATCTGAAAAACCAGCTCGCTACACCAGCAAATAGTGCTAGTATGCCGAAACCAGCCATGAGTACGGTGCTGTGCTCCTTGGCGTAACGCCGTATAGACGGCCGGTTTGGATGCTCAGTTAGTAATGTTTCATTATAGTGGGGAGAATGAGATTCAGTTATTTCTTCTAACTTCAAGCTTAATTTCTGTGCCAGCTCTCTTCGCTTTTCAATTGTTACTTGAGGGACTAGCGACCCGTGTGTGACAATTCCGTTAAGCTCAAAGCCGCATTTCAACGCGAGATCGCGGATTTTATAAACATGTCGGCTGTTGAGCGATCCAACCAGACCAAAATCGATGAATTTTCCTTTGATAGCCAATAGCGACGCTTCTGCGAAGGGGGCGGAAATGATGTCTGGTGGAAAATGCCCAACAGGCTTTCCAAGTGGAGCTTCTGCTAATTTGAATGTGGCTGATTCAATTAGAGTTAGATCTGGCCGCTGGGCTAAATCTTTTTCTAAGATGGCAGAAGGCTGAGACAAGTCACAAATAACGGCTCCCGGCTGGAAAAGACCAAGATTGAGGGTCATACGCTTGTTGTTAGAGGCTCGGCCGAGCAGAACAAGATCACTTTTATGGACCGTCTGATCTGGATCTGTCCCAATTTTGACGCTCACTTCTGTGTGTATATCCTCGATAGTTTGTTTAAGCGAAATTAACAGGTCCGGTTCGCTGCCAAACAATGTGATCGATGGCACCATGCTGGCTAATACTTCAGCCGCAACTGAGATAATCGGGTCTCCAGCATTTAAAACTGTAGCCTTTAAGCCTCCGCTTTGACTAACGCTCGTTTTGTTTGCAACCTCAATCCCTTTTTTCAAAACAGCGTAGATCGTTAAAGCTTGGCCGGAGCATAAAGCTACATTGGTTTTGTCTGCAATAGCACTCAGCGCGTCGCTCACCTCTCTTGAAGCCGTATCAATCCCTATTAATCGAGCATCAAGCTGCTCAGCCATGCTCGCTGCGCGTAATATTCTGCGTGCAACCATATCAGCACCCTGTGCGGTAAATTCTTCAGGTGTTCCACCTAGCATAATCACTTCACTAATGGCACTGTGCTCATTGCCATCAGCAGCTATATTTTCGATCCGGCCGTGGAACACAGGAGGAATATGAACCGCAGTCCGATCAATGATCGCTTTAGGCAAAAAACGGGCTACAGAAATTTTCTCTCGAATGTCAGAAATATCGCGCGGCTGGGTAATGTAGCCAAATCGATTAACTGTCAGATTTTCCGGTTGTAAGTACTGAATTGTTGGCTTCCACATCAACTCAGATAGTTGGTTTAAGTAATAGTTTTCATCCGGCACTTTTGTTGGTTCAGAGATTACCGTTAAGCAGGCTTCGATAACTCCACAGCTGTGGCGCGCAAGATTATTGATATCGTGGCTTAAGTTAGGCAGAGCAGTGACAATGATCTCTACCCCACGGTGTCTAAGTTGTTCAACCTCGTTGGGTGTAATAGATGGCACCAAGATTGTTTTACCTGATAACAACTTTGGAGCATATTTGACTATCTTGCTGCTGTCCCCAGCAATCACGTCTGCCCATTCAAAATCAGATGCTAGCATCTGTTTCAAATCATCTAAATCATCCTGCGAAGTTTCACCAAATAATTCTTTTGCAGATTGACCGACTAGTTTTGCTACAAAGTCCTTTTCCGGCATATCGTTGCCCAAAATAGAGGTATTAACACTTTTCAAAATACCTGCTCTTGGGTCAAATTTTTCTCTTATGAAAAGCTTGAGGTCTGCCGACTTTAGTTTCCTTGAGTAGAAACTAGCTGTCTCAACCATTCCTGTATGGTTGAGATGTGGCAGGAACAAAATACGCTTGTTTGCCCAAATACCCGGCTCTATAGAATGAGCGGAGCGTACTCCCCAGCGCTCAAGTGCTGGTTGAAGCACAGACCCATCGCAAATGGGGACTGACGGATTCGTAGTTATGACTGACTGAATAGGTTCAAAAATAGCTGATCGGTTGCCATATCTCAGCCTAGACGAGACCCCATTGAGCGCAAGTGCATCTGATTGCTCGGAAAAATCATGAATCAAATTTTGCAGCTTTGCCAAATCACTATTACAGTAAAAGTGGCTAATTTCAACAGGGTTCCCAAACAAAGTCAGAATTTCCGCTTCAGCAGGCTGCGCTTTCTCGGTAAAATGTAGAACAGTAACCTTTTTGTTGACAGTCATTTAAACATGTGATCTGGCTGTTTGTGCACCAGATATCGAATGATTTATTTTGAATATACTAAATAAAATTCTGCTTGATATAATAGCAAGGTATTCGTAAATAAGCACTGAGCTACGTGTCAAATATGCGGAACCATTTTGAGACATAAAGACTTAGCGTTTAAGTTGCTCACCTCTAGACAGATAAGTTTATCAAACCATGCTTACCATCAAAAGATATCCAAACCGAAAACTTTACAACACAGAGGCCCGAAAGTATGTCACTTTGGATGGGATAGCTGCCTTAATTCGTGAAGGGGTCGAGATTGAAGTAGTTGATAATGCAACGGGTGAAGATTTGACGGCCGTCATTTTAACGCAGATTATTTACGAACAAGAAAAGAAGAAAGGCGGATTTTTACCCCGCTCTGTTCTGCATAGCTTAGTTCAATCGGGTGGGAACACACTCAACAGCCTGCGCAGCGGGCTTAACAACCCACTTAATTTAGTCAGCCATGTTGATGATGAGATTCGTAGACGCATTGATGGTTTGATCAGACAGGGCGAACTTGCTTTAGAAGAAGGGCAGCAGATGGTGTCTAAACTGATTTCTACACAGAAAAGCGATCAAGAAAGTGAAGATGGTCAAGGTGGGCTTGATTTCTTTGATCGGCTGAGGCTACTGGGGATTCCATCCAGATCAGAAATAGATGACTTAAAAAATCAGATTGAAATGTTGGAGTCAGTTATTGCAAATCTTACAGCGGAAGAGGAGTAGCTTTGTATCATCTCCGTGTGATCTACACCATTAAAGCTTACTAGGGTCTTGATTTTAATTTGTCATTGTGTAGAATTTTAGGCTGATTTGTTTTGAAATTTGATTTATTGCAGCAGCAAGATAGTTTCCCAAGAGGTTTCATATGGCCAAGAAAAAAGGCGCCCGTATTGTAGTTAAGCTAAAAAGTACCGAGAGTGGTCATCAATACGTAACAACCAAAAACCGTCGTAATGATCCACAACGGATTGAGTTGAAAAAGTACGATCCACTGGTACGCAAACATGTTTTGTATAGAGAAACAAAATAAAAATTAACTCCGCTCAGCGGAGTTTTTTTTTGCTTTTTTGTCGGTAACAAGCTAAGCGTTTGAAGTATTAATACTGATTTCCTAGTGTTTGGTACGAATTGCTGATTTTCACAATTTTCTAGCCCTTTTACGATTTGGACTGTCTTATAGAAGTTGGTCGGCAGCTAATCGTGATTTTAGGAACATTTATTCGTGAGATTAAAGCTAGAACGTGGCACAGTATACAAAGTACATCAATTTTCCAAGGATAAACTGAAAGGGCCTAAGAAAAGAATTCGGTTTGATAGGCCTTGGACTAACCCAATTTCAACTGTTGAAATACTTAAATCTTTCGGTATTACAAGTTTGATCTTTGTAAACGCTGCTATTTTATGTTTGGCTATTGTTTGGTTTGGCTTGCTTTTTACAATTGTGACTCCCCTCGAGTTAGTTGATATGATGTTGGATACCATTGAATCTGACATAGTTATAAGCCCTGCGCAAGTAGATGTTCCCCTAGTTTCTAAGATATCAAACTAAACTTGGATCGAAAAATTCGTTGTGACTATTCATGTGCCACGCAGTGGGTTGCGATACCTGAATAGATACAATTCGTGAACCCTAAAAATTTCGCAAAAACGTAAGAGCGTATCTGGTAAGAAATATATGCAAAATTGACAACGTATTACCAGAGAGATATAATTTTAGTATTGTCTGGTGAACTTATATTTACGTGGTTTGGCCGAATTTGCGTATTATGCTTACTATGAGGATTATCATATTTTCAAAGAAAAAGAAAATAATTTAAATCAGGTATCGCCAGAAAAGCCTTTACGGTTTTAAAAAATAAATTAATTCAACTCGGTCATTAGATTACATCAGCGGCCGGGTTTTTTTTTGCTAACGGGGCATGTTGCCCTCGTTAAGATCACAGTAATCGGGAAACATCACACATGGCAGAGGATGTTGATTTCTCAGCAGAGTTAGAACAGTATTTAGACCAACACGACTATGATATGCCGCGACCCGGCGATATCCGGACTGGAACCATTTTGGATATTAGCGAACGCGGTGCCATTATTGGACTTGGCTTGAAAAGAGACGGATTTGTTCCGGCCGACGACCTTTCAAAATTGACTGAAGAAGAGCGTGAGGCTCTTGTAGTTGATTCAGAAGTTCCAGTGTACGTTGTTGACACAGGGCAGCATGACAGCTTAACTGTGTCAATCCATCGTGCACTGATTTATGACGACTGGATCAAAGCGGAAGGTTTGGTAGGAAAGGATGACGTCGTGGAAGCCGAGGTTGTTGGTTACAACCGTGGTGGTGCCCTTGTAGACTACGGTCGCTTGCGTGGTTTCATTCCACTCTCGCAGCTTGCAGCGTTTCGTCCCGGCATGAAGGACAGAGATAAGCAGCGGATGCTTTCTAAGCTCCGTGGCGAGGTTTTGCCTCTAAAGGTTATTGAGGTTGACCGTCGTCGCCGGCGCCTTGTTATGTCCAATCGTGAAGCTCAAAGAGAGTACGATGATTCGCGTCGTGCTGAACGCCTAGAGAACTTAAATGGCGGCGACACGCTGAATGGTGTTGTCAGTAGCTTGCGCGACTTTGGTGCATTTGTGGACATTGGTGACGGAATTGAAGGTTTGGTCCATGTTTCAGAATTGGCGTGGCATCGCATTGATCACCCGTCTGAAGTTATCAGCGTTGGTGACGAGATCGAAGTTTACGTGCTGAAAGTTGATACCGAAAATAATCGGATTAGCCTTAGCCGCAAAAGACTGCTTCCAGATCCGTGGACACTGGTTGAACAAAAATATGATGTCAATTCACTCGTTGAAGGTGTCGTCACACGCATTGTTAACTATGGAGCTTTCGTAGAGATCGAACCGGGTATCGAAGGCTTGTTGCACTCGTCGAAAATGGTTCGTGGTTCTGATACGGCCGATCCTGAAAAAATTGTTCAAGTTGGTGAAAAGCACCTGCTTCGTGTCATTAATATTGACAGTGACAAGC
>JBCCSO010000204.1:0-7735 GCA_039199965.1 Chloroflexota bacterium
AGGCGATCATGTACGGCTGGGAGCCGGTGACTGTTTCAGGTAGCGATGAGGTAATCGGCCGGGTCTCCAGCGGTGAGTTTGGCTACAGCGTGGGCAAGTTTCTCGCCTTTGCGTGGGTTGATGCGGCCCATGCTGAGATCGGTACGAAGCTGAAGGTGCGCTACACGGGCAACTGGTTTGAAGGCACGGTGTGTGAGGAGTGTCTCTTTGATCCGAACAATGAGCGGATTAAGGCTTAAGGTAATTTGATATTCGATACCAAACAGGATACTTGGTATTGTTAATTTCTTGATAATCCTGTTCGGTTTTGTTGATTCAATTATTTAGTCGCAACCAATATTCCCCTGGGCGCCCTTCTGCTGTCCAACCGGTTATTCCATTATCAGCTCGTACAAACCACCAAACTCGTTCATTCACGCAATCAGGTCCATCTTCAATTAGCATTCCACCACCTTCTTCAACAGAACCTAAAATGTTGCCACTTGCTGGTGCATCCCGTAAATTACCAATTCCTGTCCCCTCGACTACATAAACTCTATCCCCAACTTTTAGCCGAGTTACAGGTGCACCATTGCAAGAAAAAGGCAGGTTTGCAGGGATTTCAACCACTTCAGCATAGGTTGGTGTGAGAACGGGCTCGGCACCTTCACTCGGGGTCAATTCTACAGGTTGAGTTACAGAACTTTTTAAATCATCATTTATATTTTCACGTACTTGAGGATTTGAAAGGACTATCGAGAACTCAAAATCTGATTTAACTGATTGCCTTTCGTAGACAAACAAATCTTCAGCGTTATTAAAATCATTAACAACTAAATCATCAGACCCAGAAGTAAAAATCACATATCTTGAATCTGCGGAAATGATAGGCATTTTTGATCCTCGGTAGAAGTTTTCTGAAATATGATCTTTATCTCTCGATGATCCAAATTCATAATTGCTACTTGCCTTTGTTCCTTGATTAGATTGGCTAATCAGTTCTAATTCATCCGTTTCCATATTCAATATATAAACGTCATCAATTTCAGAATCCAAATCCAGTGGATGGATAGTGTCTATTGATGTAGCAAACACAATCGTTTTACCATCTGATGAAATCATAGGGCTTTGAATGCGACTACTCGTTTTTGCAGGCTTGCCATTCTGATCTAATATCTGCACCTCAGAAATTTCATTAGATCCCCTTGAATATAAGTAAAGTCTTCTTTCCTCATGAGTTGGGCTCAAACTTGGATCAAATTCAACGGTGGGCTTGGCTATGAAAAGTAAATATTCACCATCCGCAGATATTGATAAGTCACTGGCTCTCCAATGCAAACTCGAGAAAGGTGCTTCCTTGCCTTGGGTAATTCTTCTGGCAATATCTTCCTCTCTATCATATAAAATTATATCTCTATCTGCACTACCCGGAGCTATTAGATTTGATGTGAAGGCGATGAATCTTCCATTCTCAGAAATTACAGCTTCAAAATCATCTAAATCATAGTTGTATCCAGCCCTGCCTGATACTTGATTAAGAAGATTTTCCGGCGACAATATTTCAGTCTGTTTCGTCTTTGAATCAAAAAGAAATACATCAAAGTGATTGTTTCTGTCATCCGGAACCAAATTACTGGCCAATGACAAAAACAGAACATACCTTCCATCACCTGAAATATCTGCCAACCTTGAAATACCATTTCCGGGCTGCCCCTCTAACCCTACATCAATGCGCTCAACAGTTTGATTTTCAATGTCATACAAACCGATGGTGGCTAAGAAAAAATCTGTATCCGTTTCCAGCCATAAACCATACTCAGAACTTCTTCCCCCAAATGCAAGGTACTTCCCATTTGATGACAATCTCAAAGGCCAATATCTCTCAGAGAAGCCAACAGAAAACAACTTATCTGGCTTTTCTTCACGACCTAGGGTGTGGCTATAGATTGGCAACCCCCTCGTTTCCCTTGTTTTCATATCATGAATAAATAATCCGTAATAGTGGCCATCTACAGATGCTAAATTCTTCGAAGTAGAATCAAAAACAATGTATCTGCCATCTGCTGAAATATCATAAGCACCAATATTATCATCTCGAATTAGTCTTCCATTGAGATCAGAATACAGGGGATAATCACCCTGTTCCCCCTCAGATGAAATTGAAACAAGATCAATAACTCCCTTTCCTGTGAATTTTTTTTCATGGGCAAAAGACACTACATCTGTTGGAAAAGCCGTTGGTGTAGGTGGTAATGGTGTAGTTGTTGGGTTAGCAACCTCAGTGAAAATAGGACTATTTTCTGAAGATATATTAGAGTCTACTACTTCATTTGGTTCATTTGCAATTGAAGTTAGATTTTCATCATTTTCATCGTTGCTGCATGCAACAATCGACAGCACAAGACAAATTAGAACAATACAAACTGATTTTAGGCGAAGCATAGAGAGTCTTCTAAGTTAAATTTTAGTATTTTATGCACCTTGATCAGAAAGTCTTAGGTGCATAAAATAGCCGGTCACATAAATTTATAATCAAACGGGTGAAAGATTAGGTGAATTAGTAGCAACTGTATTTAGAGCATAAGGTTGCACCAAAATTTCGGCCGAAATGCCTAAGCCATCGCTCAACGCCCGAATCATATTCAGCGTCAACGGCCGTTTCCGATTCAAAATCTCAGACACCCGCGCCCGTGACCCGATAAACGGCTCCAAATCTTTGCGGCTCAATCCGCGACTCTCCATGTGGTACAAAATCGCATCAATCGGGCTAGGGTGTGGAATCGCAAAATGTTGATCTTCATATTGCTCAACAAGCGTCACCAAAACCTCCAGCCGATCACCCTCCGGTGTATTTGGCTCAGCTTCAAACAGCTCCTCAATCGTTTTCAAAGCTTCTTCGTAATCTGCTTCTGTGTGAATAGGTCGAATATCAAACATATTGGTCAAATCTCCGTTGCGTCAACTCGATCATACTGACTGTGCGTTCCTACAAATCGAATATAGACAATCTGAAAATCATATTTAATCGCCACAATTAATCGATAATGGTTCCCTCTGATGTTGAAAACCACGCGATTATTGGGCAGAATACTTGCAGTTGCGTAAGTGGCACGAATATCGGCCGGTGATTGCCAATTTGCCTGTTTTGCATCTGCGTACCATGCTTGCAAAGCCGCACGAGCATCTGGATATTCTTCCCAAAACTCGCGCAGTTTCCTCCTTGAGATAATTCGCATGGTGCAGTGTAGCACGATCCCAATTTGGGATCAAGCGTTTTCTCGAAATTGATAACGCAAATCAAGAAAAGATAGACAGAGAGATGACGATGAGTTTAGAAAGTTGGGAACAAGCGATCCCCTTAATGCAGACGGGCTATCACCAAGAATTATTGGCCAAAGTCGCAGAGATGCGAACTGAGAAAACGATCTACCCCCCACCTAAATCATCTATGCTATAATTCCCCACACAGGAAAAACGTATGGCACTTTCAGCAGATTGGACCTTTAACCAACTCAGCAAACTACATAAACAACAGCCAAAGCTGGTTGATGATGCGTTAAAACAACTCATTAACAGTAACCCAGAACTTACTTGGTCATTGGTTGTAAATGCTTATCTTGATAGAGAGATTAATTTGAGCAAAGCGGCCGAAATGCTGGACCTGCATATGCTTGAGCTAAGAGAAAAATTTTTGGAGCTTGGTATCCCTATCCGCCACGGAGCCACTGACTTAGCCGAAGCCAAAGCAGAAGTGGAAGCCTTAGACAATTGGCTCTCTTCATGCTAAATCACCTACATGCAGTTTTTAATCGATAACACGGTCCTATCTAATTTTGCCGTTGCTGGTAGGCTCGAGCTTATCAGAAAAATTTTGGGAGAGTCTGCTTTAACAACTATAGCCGTGCAAAATGAATATCAGGAGGGAGTTAATCGAGGTAAATTCCCATCGATTGAGCTTGATTTTGATGTCATTGAATTGACTGAGCAAGAGAAGAGATTAATGGACTCATTCCCAACCGGTTTGCATGCTGGTGAAACATCTTGTTTGGCGGCAGCCATTCACCGTAAAGGTGGTGTCTTAACAGATGATCAGGATGCTCGAAAAGTGGCCGCTCAAATGCAAATTCCCGTTAGCGGCACACTAGGGCTTTTGAAGAGGGCGGTTGGTACAGAAGTTCTGGCTTTGGATGAGGCCAATGCATTGCTTCGGACAATGATTGCAAGTGGGTATCGGTCACCCATTTCCAATTTTGAAGAACTGCTATAATGCCCGCATGTCCCAGAAACAACCTCTACCTCCAGTAGCCACCCCGGCTGAATGGTCGGCCGCGCTTGCAGATCTGCTTGTCAAAGAAAAAGAGCTCACCAAAATGCGGGATGCCGTGGCTGCCATGCGTCGCCGATTGCCGATGGTCAAAATTGAGCGGGAGTATGTGTTTGATGGGGAGCATGGCAAAGTCAATCTGCTAGATCTATTTGACGGCCGGAAACAGCTCATTATTTACCATTTTATGTTTGGCCCCGATTGGGAAGCAGGATGTGATGGCTGTTCTTGGGTGGTTGATGCGATGTCCCATCCGGCCCACTTGCGAGCACGAGATACCAATTTGGTTCTGGTTTCACGCGCCCCGTTGCCCAAACTGCTTGCTTATCGCCAGCGAATGGGATGGAATTTACCCTGGGTTTCATCTCAAGGGACGAGCTTCAACGTTGATTTCGGTGCTACCAAGGACGGATATGAAAATCACAGCGTTAGCGTGCTGATCCGGGATGCTGAGGACAACATCTACCGGACTTATTTTTCAGAGAATCGTGGGGTCGATTATTTGGGGAGCCACTGGACCTATTTAGATTTAACGCCGTACGGCCGCCAAGAAGAATGGGAAGATTCCCCTGAAGGGTGGCCCCAAGACTCTACCTACTCTTGGACCAAACGACATGACGAATACGAGGATTAAATATGGCAAGAAACAAAACCCTAGTCTTAGAAAAACTGGCGCAAGCCACAGACCTACTCAACGAATTCAACATCGACTGCTGGCTCACCTTTGTGCGTGAAACTTCAATGGCCCCTGACCCGATTTTGGACTTCATTTACGGGGGTGATATGACATGGCAGTCCGCCTTTATCCTGCACAAATCGGGCGAGCACACCGCCATCATCGGTCATTATGATGCCCCTGACGTAGAAGAATTAGGCGGATACAGCACCGTGATCGGGTACCACGAAGGGGTTGGGGCGCATCTGAGGGAAGTGCTGACAAAATATGACCCTGCCACCGTCGGCCTGAACTTTTCTGAAGGGGATGTGGCGGCCGACGGATTGAGCTTTGGCATGTACCTCACGCTCAAGAGTCATTTGGATGGCACTTCGTTTGCTGACCGGTTTGTCTCGGCCGAAAAAGCGGCCGCTGCGCTGAGAGGGCGTAAAAGTCCAACTGAAATCGCCCTAGTCCAGCAGGCTGTCAAAACCACAGAGATGATCTTCGACAAGATCGAAGCATTTGCCAAACCAGGGATGACCCAGAAAGAAATCGCTGCTTATGTCCACAGCATTGTGGACGATCTGGGCTACGACTACTCATGGCCTAAACCGTACAATCCGATTGTGACCTGCGGCCCGCATTCGGCCGTTGGCCATGCCTCACCGGGGGATGTGGTGCTCGAAAGAGGACATACGCTCCACATTGACTTGGGGATACGCCAAAACGAATACAGCAGTGACATTCAGCGAATGTGGTACGTGCTAGACGACGGTGAAACCGAAGCTCCGCCAGAGGTGCAGCGGGCCTTTTTGACCGTGGCAGGCGCTATCCAAGCCGGAAGAGATTATTTGATCCCGGGCAAAAAGGGCTGGGAAGTAGATGCGGTGGCGCGGGAGTTTGTGGTTGATAATGGCTACCCCGAATACATGCACGCCTTTGGCCATCTGGTCGGCCGGGTGGCGCACGACGGTGGAATCGTGCTGGGGCCCCGCTGGGAGCGGTACAAAGGCATCTGTGATTTGCCGGTTGAGGTTGGCAATATCTTTGCGCTTGAACTGCACGTGATTGTGGCGGATCGGGGGATGATGAGCGTTGAGGAAAATGCGCTGGTGACTGAGGATGGGGTCCGGTTTTTGAGTACCCCGCAGACTGAACTGCGCTACATCCGGCCGTAGCAGGCTTGTAACCTTCAACGTGATACAATTTCAGAATGGCTGAAATTCTGCTCAATCTCGACAAAATCACATTTCAATACACGACCCGCCTGCTGTTTAGCGAGCTGAACTTTGAAATTCAAGATGGCCAGCGGATTGGTTTTGTGGGGCTAAACGGAGTTGGAAAAAGCACCCTCATGAAAATCATGGCGGGGGAACTTCAGCAGGATGGTGGGAACATTTACAAAGTCTCTAAGCTGACAATGGGACGGTTAGAGCAAGAGCCTGAGCTGGAATCCGGCCGCACGCTGCTCGAAGAGGCGATGACCGCCCGGCCGGAGGTTGCGGCGCTGGAACAGCAGATGCGCAAGCTTGAGGCGCAGATGGCAGACCCGGCCGTCTATGAAGATGGGGACAAACTGGCCCAAGTGATGGCCGACTACGATCAGCTCACTGAAAAATTTGATCAGATGGATGGCGCTCGATATTCAAACAGTGTTGAGTCGGCCCTATTGTCTGTGGGATTGGGTGAAGAGCACTGGCACAAGCCTGCGGCCGTACTGAGCGGTGGGCAAAAGAAGCTGGTGATCTTGGCCAAGCTGATCGTGCAGCAGCCCCGCCTGCTCCTGCTCGATGAGCCAGACAATCATTTGGATGTGCCTGCCAAGCGGGATCTTGAAAAGCTGCTGTCAAAGTATCCCGGAGCCGTGGTGATGATTTCCCACGACCGCTATCTGCTTGACGAAACGGTGACCCACATCGCGGAGCTGGAAAACGGCAAGATCGAGATGTACAAGGGCAACTACACCGAATACGCGGCCGAACGGGAACACCGCCGCCTAAAGCAAATGCAGGCGTACGCCGCTCAGCAAAAAGAAATTACGGCTTTGGAAGAATCGCTCAAACGCTTCGAGCTGTGGGCCAAACAGTATGACGACGAGCGCTTTGCCCGCAAGGCGCGCCATCGCAAAAAAATGTTGGACCGAATGGATCGGGTAGACAAAGTAGTGGATGCGCGGGATATGGGGCTTGAGCTTGGCGGCTACCGGGGCAGTAAGAAAGCGATCCAGCTGCAAGAATTGGGGATGGAGCTGCCCAACGGCAATCCGCTTTGGTACGGGCTAGACACCACCATCTACCACGGTGAGCGCGTGGGGGTAGTCGGGCCAAACGGGGTCGGGAAGTCGATGCTGTTCAAGACAATCCGATTTGGTGAGCGGGATGGCTTCCCACTGGTTGGGCAGATCAAGGTTGGCCCCAGTACCCACATTGGCTATTACGCCCAAGAGCAAGACACGCTCAACTACAGCAACACCATGGTGCAGGAGTTGCGCGCCACCGCACCCATTAGTGAAGATGTAGCCGTTTCGATTTTGCACAATTATCTGTTCACGTACGAGCAATCTCGCAGTCAGATCAAAACGCTGAGCGGCGGGGAAAAGAGCCGTTTGCAGCTGGCCAAGCTGGTGTTGGGCAAGCCTAACCTTCTGCTGCTTGATGAGCCAACCAACAATTTAGACATCGGCTCGATTGAGGTGCTGGAGGAGGCGCTGGCTGAGTTTATCGGCACGGTGGTGGTTATTTCACATGATCGCTACTTCTTGGACCGGGTGGTGG
>JBCCSO010000205.1:0-7727 GCA_039199965.1 Chloroflexota bacterium
CATCGTTTTGTTCCGCTGCTGCTGCAGTTCATGCACTGTTTCAATTTCCGCCACGTGCTGTCTAGCCCGTTCAACCAACAGCCAGAATCTTTGACCAATTTGTGCCGTCATCTCTCCATCCTGCAAAACAGTGGCGATGGCATATTCCCGAACGCTGACCCACTGGTGCAACAAAGCCGGATGTGACACGATAAACGGGGCCATCCCTAAACCGGTTGCATTCCCTACCCCCATGTATCGCGCGATCTGTGGCGCAAGCTCAACAGCCCCGGCCGGATTGCGCAGTTGGGCCAAGTAATTCACCTGATCTAGGCTAAACTGGCGCACCATCCAAACCGCAAACATTTGTGCCCTGAACGTGACATTAAACGCCTGTGTCTGCTGGAGCTTGGCGAAGTCAGCCACTCCAAATTTGCCGTTCCCGTATACGGCCGTTGTGCGATACAGATACCCCACTTTAGATAGCTGAGCCGGGTCCGGTTGATGTCCGACAGACAGAGCGTCTAACACGGCCGAAAAGTTGCGCGTGCTTTTATTAGCCCGGGAAAGAACCAGCACATAGGGCAAATACCGGCCGATCTCCTGCTTCGGCACATTGACTCGCAGCTCTTCGATTTGATCATTGGTCACAATTCCGTCGCACAGTACAAAGGCCACATCCCACTCTTCCGCAATTACCCTGTCGGTGCGCTTTTCATCTGGAATGTAGTTGCTGAAAAAGACGACGCTGTAATTTTCAGCTCCAGCTTTGACCGTGTAGACGGCCGTGCCAAAACCATCACCGTCTAAATCCCAGCGGGTGCGCTCAATTTCCCACTGCTCCTGCATGACTTTGCGGATGAGCGAACGCACAAAGCTGATTCTTGTTTGATGGAAAGCCCCCAGTCGGGGCAGTTTCATAACGGTAGATGGGGGTCGAAGATTCATAGGATTTGCGATTTTTTGATTTTCGATTGACGATTTCAACCGTAGTTCTTTAGCATACCGGTGCCAAACAGATTCTAGCATTTGTTACGGTCACCTAAAAACAAAAAAGGGGTTGTTCCTATTTCTTGGAACAACCCCTTGCTAAAAGACTTGTTTAAACGCTATTCACTTTTGCTGGTCGCGGCCGATTTTGACTCTGACTTAGCTGAACTACTTTCACCGCCAGATGAATTAGATCCAGAGTCACTCGACTTACTCTCACCCGAAGAGCCGCTATCTGATTTTGAAGCACCACTGGGTGCAGCCGGATTGCTGCTTTTACTATCATTGACGTAAAAGCCAGATCCCTTAAAAACCACGCCAACTTGATTAATCACCCTGCGCAGAGCAGGTTTGCTGCAGGCTGGGCAATCAACAAGCGGGTCATCACTAAATGACTGGCGAGTTTCAACTTCATATTCACATTCTTTGCAACGGTACGCGTACAAAGGCATATCGATCTTTTTCCTATTATTTGACTATCTGTACAAGCTCAAGGCCTGTTATTCTAAACTTGCAGATGTTGAATTACAACAATCGCTTACATTCGTGAAACGTAAATTCACAACGCTTAGTTGCAATAGGGATAGGTTGTTTACACTTTACTGACGGCCGGTTCCACACCCTCAGCTTCCAAACAAAGCGACCATGGATCTTCACCTCGCTGCAGAGCCTGAAACGCCGGACTCTCTTCGTAAACGCCCCAGTAATATTCGGGCAGTTGATGCGCAATGTGGATCATGATGTAGTGAGTGTAGGCGGGCAAATCACGACTGCGCACATTCCGGCCGAGTTCCGGCATGTAGATGGGTTCACCCACGCGTGCTTCAAGATGGGTCCAGCGGAGCTGATGAATATTATCTCTCCAGCGATTGGCACCCACAATGCCTACAGGAATTACCGGCACACCGGATTTAGTGGCCAGAAAGGCCGCTCCATCCCGGCCGCGCGCCATCTTGCCTTCAGCACTGCGCGTCCCTTCTGGCGCCATTCCAAAAATACTGCCCGCTTTAATTTCGGTGAGGGCTTCACTCATCGCTTTACGGTCAACCTGACCGCGATGAATGTAGATAGCACCCCCTTTTTTCATGCCCCATCCCAAAAAAAAGACTTTTTCCCACGTCTTGGCCGCAAAGAAAATTCGTTTGTACCATGGAGCCACAAAAAATGTGAGCGCAGTATCCATGATGCTGCTGTGGTTTACCACGACAATGAACGGACCTTCGGCCGGGACATTTTCTGTCCCAATCAGCTTGTAGCTCACCATCAGCGGAAACCGCGCGATGGTCATGCCGATGTACAGGATGGTGTTCCAAAACATTGCCGTATTCTATCACCCCTACACCCTATTTTGCTGCGAATTGCTTAGATGATATAAATTTGTGAGCCAGCAGAATTATGCCATCCCCATTGACATTCAGATACGGCTCACTATAATTCTGCAAAACTAAACAACCAAAACGTTGATCGGGAAGAGTAGCTGATTGTTTTGTTCAAGAGAGTTCTGGCCTAGAGCTGAAAGCCGGAACATCCAAACACAGTGAACACCACCCGTGAGTGACATTTCAAAATGAAATAGTTTTCAAAGTAGAGATGTTCGGTACGCTCCGTTAAAAGCGACAACAAGGATACCCTTTAATACCGATTTCTGTCGGGGGTGTCGAAGTTGGGTGGAACCGCGATGATTGCCACGCCATCGCCCCAACATTTTATTGGGCGATGGCGTGTTTTGTTTTATGGGTGGTAATCAGAAAAGAACACCCGATTTTAGGAGTAACCTAATGAGTAAAATTCGTGCAGGTATTTTGGCCGCAACAGGTTCTGTCGGCCAGCGCTTTATTGAGCATTTAATCGATCATCCTTGGTTTGAAATTGCAGCCCTAACTGGTTCACCGCGTACGGCCGGCCGCCCCTACATTGAGGGTGTCAACTGGCTTTTAGATGGTGATGTCCCAGAGCAAGTGGCCAACATGATCGTTCAGCCCACAGAACCCAATCTAGATGTGGACGTTATATTTTCAGCCCTGCCATCAGCCGAAGCGCGCGAGCTTGAGCCAAAGTTTGCGGAAGCGGGCTACCCGGTTTTAACCAATGCTTCTCCTTACCGCATGGACCCGCTTGTGCCTCTTCTCATCCCAGAGGTCAACCCGGAGCACAGCGGGCTGATCCCCTATCAGCAAGGGCAGTACGGCCGGAAAGGGTATATCGTAGCCAATGCCAACTGCTCATCCACGAGCATTGTACTGCCGCTCAAGGTGCTACAAGAGGCATACGGGCTTGAAGCAACCATTGTCACGACACTGCAGGCAATCTCCGGCGCGGGCTATCCCGGTGTGCCGTCACTGGACATTTTAGGGAACGTAATCCCGCACATCGGTGGAGAAGATGGGAAGCTCCAAAGCGAGCCGATCAAGATGTGTGGCACATTTATTCCGGGTGACGGCCGGATTGAGCCTGCTCCGTTCAAAGTTAGCGCACAGGCCAACCGTGTCCCTGTTGTCGATGGCCATCTTGCCAGCATTAGTGTCAAGCTCGGCCGCAGCGTAAGCGTTGAGGAAGTGGCTGAGCTATTCAATGGCTGGTATCCCAGTCAAGATATTTTGGACTTGCCGAGCAGCCCAGAGAAGGTGCTGATCTACCGGCCGGAAGACAATCGGCCGCAGCCGGTTAAAGACAAAGATGCAGGCAATGGTCTAGCATGGACGGTGGGCAAAATCCGTGAGTGCCCCGTGTTTGACATTCGCTTTCTTGCCATTACCCACAACACGCTGCGCGGTGCAGCCAGCGGCTCTGTCTTAAATGCAGAGCTTTTGGTTAAGCAAGGATACATCAAACAGCCTGAATCGTTAGCGGCCGTAGCCTAACCAGAGCAGCCTTATTTCTGTTAAAGCGGCTGGTAGCATTACATTGCTGCCAGTCTTTTTTACTGGTTCATATACAGCATGTGAGTCGAAAACCGTTGAGATTTCAAAGATCTTGCGGGCCTGAAACACTCAATTGGCACACTTTTTGGACATGAATCATCTCGTTTGACGGAGCCTAAACTATTTTAGGTCGTTTTCAAAAAACAAACTCTCGAAGGAGAATTTTGAAAACGGCTGTGAAGCGATTTGATCAACCCACAATTGGATGATTTGCATTTGTATATTTCTTTAGCTTTTAATCATCCTCATCAACCCACAATTGCAAAAAACTCGTCTATTTCCCCGGCTTAAAACGACTCCGCCAGTTGAATCTTACAAACTTTCTGTCAACTTTAAAATAAAACCAAATATATAGTCCTATTGATCAAATTCTTAGAAATATTGAAAATTAAGGTTAAGCCCCGAAACGTTTCGGGGTGAGAATTACCTTTGGGGATAACTAATGCAGCAAAAATTGGGCCGATGTACGTTATGGCTTCTTTTAGCTGTTCTGATGCTGGCATTTTCCAGCTATCAGACATCTAAAACAGTCAGCAAGACAGATGGAAAGTCTGTTAATTTAATTGTTCAAGTTGATTCAGAAAGCACCATAGATGTCAAGCAGCAGCTTACACAGATGGGTGCAACCGTCATTGCTGACCTGCCTATTGTTTCAGCTTACGGTATACAGATTCATGAAAATTTAGCAGCTAGCATCGCAGCAATCGAGGGGGTTGTTCAGGTTCGTGAAGAAAGTTTAATTCGCTCTTCCACAGATCAAGAAATTGAAGATAACTTCGAAATGTATCTGGCAGAACTCGATCCATCTGATGTTCAGCTTTCTATAAGAGGAAGAGTTAAACTGCTAGATACTGACAACGAAGTAGACGGCGTAACGCTCAACAATCGTCAAATTTCTAACGCGATTAGAGTCAAAAATGGGACGAGAATCCGATTTGCCGTTCCAGAAGGTGTTAATCATTTTAGAACGTCAATTGGTCTATTAAGCAGCCATGCGCCCAACTCAGATGTTGAATGTGAAGGGTTAAAGTTTACAGTTTCGCTTGATGGTCAAGTAGCTTACACGAGCCCTCCCATTCAAAATTTAGAAAACGTGGCGCACATTGATGTTAGTTTAGTCGGTGTGAATTGGATTGAACTACGAACTCGTCAATTAGGCGAAGCCGATTCAGCGTGCCAATTTGGTATTTGGGGCAATCCGCGCATGGGCACCGTAGAAGATACGAGTGTTGAAACGCTCGCCCGAGTGGTTGACAGTAGCGGCATTGAGAATGTAGACGATATCACCATAGTGGGTGATGCCTCGCTGGTGACTAAAACTCAGAACGGTGACGGCGGGTCAAGTGCAGTAGAGATTAGGTCTGCGCCATCTGGTCGGTCCGGTGTATATAAAACACTAACCCCAGAATTTAATGTTCCTTATTTGATTCAGGTTTCACTAAAAACCAGCAGCCCTGACTCTAAGGCCCGTTTCTGGCTTCAGTACGATACACGAAACGATAGGAGAGTTAAGTATGAGCAAGGGCTGGTCTCTACAGAGTTCGAAACACTGAGTTGGATCGGTTCCTTCCCGAAAGGCGCAACCAACATCAGAGTTGGGATCATCAACCGGGCTAATCCAGATTTGGGTGTTGATGAAAACACAGTCATTATTGATGAATTCGACATGTATGAGCTGCCGGAAGATAAGTTTGAAAGAGGGGGGCCCGGCCACTTTATAGCAGCAGGATTGCAGATTAAAGATCATGCAGATGTAACTGGTGCGGGGATTGGTGTTGCTGTGGTTGATACAGGCGTAAACGACAGCGTCTTAGGCAAACGAAAGGTCGCATCTGTCAGCTTTGTCGGGGATACTGAAGAGGCCGAAGCCCGTTCAAACTGGATAGGTGACCGCAACGGTCACGGGACCATGATGGCCGGTGTAATGGGAAACAGTTTGAACGGCGGAATAGCCCCTAAAACAGACATCATTGACGTTAAAGTCTTGGACAAAGACGGCAGCGGCTCTGAAATTGATGTTTTGGAAGGACTCAATTGGATTTATGAAAACAAAGATGTGCACAATATCCGAGTTGTCAATCTCTCATTACAGGGTCCAGTTGAAGGCAACTATTGGGAGTCTCCTCTCAATCAGGCGGTTCAAGCACTATGGGATGTGGGTATCGTTGTCGTTGTGGCGGCCGGAAATATTGGCCCTGATCCGCTAACCATCGCATCACCCGGAAATGACCCGTATGTGATTACAGTTGGTGCCTTCACAGATAATTACACCCCGCGCAATTCAGCCGATGACTACATTCCTCCATTCAGCTCATCAGGCCCAACAGAAAGCGGTTTTATCAAGCCCGACATCATTGCGCCGGGTGCACACATTGACATTTACTTGCATGGGAATAGCCAGTATGCCAAAAACAACCCAGATCTAAAGCGAGGGTTTACTTCTTATCGCGGATCAGGTACTTCGGCCGCGGCTGCACTCACATCTGGTGTTGTTGCACTTATGCTTGAAGCAGATCCAAGCCTTACCCCAAATCAGGTGAAATACCGCCTAATGACCACAGCCGTTCCAGCTTTAGACGAAGATGGCATGATGGCTATCCCCATCTTCCGTCAGGGTGCGGGCAAACTGTCAGCTTACGATGCCATCTACTCAGATATAGAAGGTGAAGCCAATGTAGGCATGGATATGGAGGAAGATTACTTTGGCCTTGTCGGATATGACACAGAGCGCGAAGGGTTCATCCTTCTCGACCAAGAAGGAAATCCGCTGCCTGAAGAGATTGACATGTTCTGGGCTGGCGGACACTACTGGACTGGCGGACACTACTGGACCGGTGGGCACTACTGGACCGGTGGGCACTACTGGACCGGTGGGCACTACTGGACCGGTGGACACTACTGGACTGGTGGGCACTATTGGACCGGTGGGCATTATTGGACCGGTGGGCACTACTGGACCGGTGGGCACTATTGGACCGGCGGGCACTATTGGACCGGTGGGCATTATTGGACCGGTGGGCACTATTGGACCGGTGGGCACTATTGGACCGGTCTGAGCGCAGAGCAGCCATAGGTTTAACCTGCTAACTCTAAATCAAAAGCCCCCAGATAATAAAGTTATCTGGGGGCTTTTTTGTTAGTAATGAAAAGTCTTCTCACCGGCCGGTATGTTTATCAAAAGGCGATTTTGCTCCGGCGGCCGCGGGCACGTCGCATAAGGTGAAAAGGCACAGGGAGGATTGGTTGCTTTATTGAAATCGAGAATAACGCTTCCGTCTGGCTGAATGGGCTCAGTCGTTAAGAAGCGGCCGCCACCATAGGTTTCTTTACCAGACAGTCCGTCCGCAATAATCATGAACATGCGGTCGCCATCCCCCGTTTTTAAAGCAACGAGTTCGCGCTCTTCTACGTCTACCACTATCGTAATCGTTCCGTGGGAAATCATCTCAGCATCTGTCCCTAGAATCGTTGGGACAGGAACTGTCCTAGGTGACTCAAAGCGCTTGAACTGCCCCTCAATGCGCCATCCCTGATCATCCTCAAAACGATCTACCCCTTCAAATGTTTGGAGCAGCAGGCTCTCTGCATTTCTGATCCGGATGCCCAACGCATCGCCCCGTTTGATCACAAACCAGCTAAATGTGCCCAAGCTCAATATTGTTGGTCCATCCGGCTCACTGTCCGTAAGGACTGCCATTTGGCTCACGGGCTGATCGTTGTGCATCACGGCCGCAGCTGAGGTGATGGTAACAGTAATACCATCATCAGAGACATCGTACCGGCCGATGGTTTCCGGCAGCCCGGCCGGGAATTGGCATCGATTGGAGGCTGCTGAGC
>JBCCSO010000206.1:0-7706 GCA_039199965.1 Chloroflexota bacterium
CCGAATGCACCTGTCGCAGAACGACGGCCGTCGTTCTGTTTACGCGCGGAACCTTGTTCCGCTAAGCTCGCCAAGGGTGAGCCGCCATTGTCATAGAAGCCGCTGTAGCTGTCGATGGTGATGTCTGTGCCTTTGCGGAAGATAGCGGCCACTTTGTCTGTGTTCAAGCCGTCGACAAACGCTGCACCGTGTGACCCTTGCACACAGTGGACGGGCCATAAAATTTGGTCAAGGCCGTGCAGGTCCACAATTTCGCCGGGATTTTTGCCGTCGTGATTGGCGGCAAAGCTGCCGTGATCGGCCGGGTGCCAGTCTTGAGACATGATGACCAAGTCAAACTTGCTCTGTAGCTCGTTCACAATGGGGATTATTTGATCCCCTTCGTTGACGGCTAACGCACCGCCGGGGCAAAAGTCGTTTTGAATATCGATAATATAAAGTGCTTTCATGCCGCTTCGCTTACGGGCCAATCTACGATTGGCCTGTTTGTCTCTGTCGCTTTGCTTACACGACCAATCGTAGATTGGTCCAAGCCGAACAAAATTCGGCCACGTTGAGTTGATTATTGATAAGATGATGAGATGAGGCTTCAAGATCAATGTGAGAACCTCATCTCATCATCTTATCATTTCATCAATGATAACTTAAGCCGATTGCGTTCTGATCAGCTCTGCTTCGGCCGCAATGTAGCCAAATGCTGACCAAAAACCTGTTTCGATGACCTGCGCGTAAATCTCTTTGGCTCGCGCTGAGTCACCATTATAAAGATACCACGTACCGACACCGTACCCTTGTGTAGCCAATGTTAACAGGGGATCTTCCGCCTGACTGTCTGTGGGATTTAAGACCTGATCAGCCGTGTATATGCCTTTATACATCATCAGCCGCTGGTGATAGCTTTGGCTCTCAATAAGCTGCATGTCTGGTGTGATGTAGTCTAGCAACGATTCAGCTTTGTCTTGTTGTCCCAAGCGGCGCAGGGTCATGTAGTGCCAGTCTACCGTGGCACAAATTGAGTCTGGATTGTCTGAATAGGTCATGCAGGTTTCATAGGCTTCGGCCGCTTTTTCAAAGTTTTGTGTCAGGTAATAGGCCAGTCCCAAATGATACCAAATGTTGAAATGGCCGTTTGAGGTCGGCTGATTGAGATAGTTTGGTACACCGTCTGGCTCAACTTCTACCGGCCGGTCTTTGGCGATAGCGGCCGCCTGCTCAAAATCACTAATCGCTTTATCAAACTGACGGGTTGAAATGTATCGGTGACCTCGATGGCGCAAAAGCTCGTAATATTCTGGGAAGGCCGCGATGCCTCTGGCATACACATCAAACATTTCGTCAAACTGATAGAGGTAGGCCAACCGTCTGCCCAACCAAACCGTGTTCTCCAAGCTAGCTTCTGCAGCAAAGTTTTGTTGGGCCAGAGCTAAATTTTCTTCAGCGATGGCTCTGACTTTGTCAGACATCGGGTGGGGTGGAAAAGGGGTGTTGGTAAGCGGATTAATCATAGCCATTCATTACTTTGTCCAATGCCGATATTGTCTGGCATGCTATCAAACTGCTGAATATCGGGAGAAACATGCTCCCAGTCTGCTTTTGAACCGATGAAAATATGGGCTTCTTTGTCGGCCGGATGCTCGGGATGAGCACCGTCATCGAGCGAAGCAACCCAGACGTACACTTCTTCTGGTATGGCGTCTATCGTCATAAACAGATGACAGCCGCAGATTTTGCAAAATTTGCGCCAGTTCCCGGCCGAACTTTCAAACCAGCTGAGTTGATCTTCACCCTTGATGATTTGCAGCTAATCTGAATTGTAAAGGGCACCGCTGGCGTACAATGCTCCGTGAGCTTTGCGGCAGTGTGAGCAGTGGCAGTGCTCAACGCTTTTGGCAGGACCGGTGATCTTGTAACGGACCGCACCGCATAAGCATCCACCAAACTTTTCTAAATGGGTCATCGATTCCTCTTTATCTAGTGAAGTTAGAGCCTTGCCCCTAAATTACTAAAAAACCTCGCAAGTTTCAAAAACCTGCGAGGCTATTTGATGGGCTTTATATTTTTGGAATTTTTAAGCGATTGGGCCGAAAAAGACGTTTCCGGGTGCGTTCGGATCGTCGCTTTTCAAGAATTGATCAACCAGCATTGATAGTTCATCTAAGGTGATGCCGCTGTCACCGTTTAAATCGAGTCGGCCGTAAACCTGCTTGGCAAAATCAACATCAAGCCCCATCGCTACATAAAAGTCTTCATACTCTGCGGCTGAAAGCACGCCGTCGTTATCTGAGTCAAAGGTGCTAAATACCCCATAATTTAGACCAATGGCAACTCGCTGATAATTTTCAGGATTTTGGATAAGGTTATCAAAGTAGTTGAGGAACTCTTCTAAGGTTAAATGATCATTCTGATCTTTGTCGGCAAGTGTCATCATCCCTAGCCACAGCCCTAAAAAGTTTCCATAAAATTCTTCATAGGCCCTATCTGTTTTTTGCCAGCCTTTGCGCTTGGCACATTCAGAAATGATTCGTTCAATGTCCTCTTGCTCGATATAGCCATTGTTGTTGGCATCAAACATATTGAACATATTGGGCAATTTTGCCTTTTGCAATTCGGTTAACATATTTATCTCCTTGCAGGCCTTGGCGCATCACTCCATCAGCTAATTTCTTTCTGGGATTATTGAGATTCACGTGATTCAAGGTTACGTATTCTATAAATCTTAAAAATCCCAAGCCTAGAAGAATTTATGATCGTGTTTGAGGTGATGCTCTTTGTTGCATTGACAGTTTGACTGTTGCCCAGTATCTACTTCGGCCGTTACCTTGCCGTTACACTAGTGCTACGTCAAGGATGGTTGAATAGCAGGCTCCTGACGTAGCCTACATGGGTTTGATCCGTTGATATCTCTATCAAGCGATAATAGACAAACCACTAACGGTGACATTGGAAAACGGTGATTTACTTGCTTCAACAACGCGCCGTTTGTACATTTTGCTTATGAAGTACCAAGATGAACTTTACGGGACGTTCGACATTGAAGAGCCTGTTCTCATTGACCTGATCCAATCTGAAGGGGTGCAGCGGTTGAAGCTGATTTTTCAGCACGGCATTTCGGCCCTGATCGATATGACGCCGCCGGTTACCCGCTTTGAGCACTCTGTAGGAGCGATGTTGATCTGCCGCAAGCTGGGTGCCACAATTGAGGAACAAATTGCGGCCCTGCTGCACGATGTGAGCCACACCGCCTTTAGCCATGTGATGGACCACGTTTTTGATTCACCGGCCAGCCAGTCTTACCATGATCAGGTTAAGAATGAGTATGTGGCGGGAACCGATATTCCGGCCATCCTTGAAAAACACGGGTTTGCGGTCGAGCCGTTTCTGATCGAAGAAGATTTTCCGATCCTTGAGCAGCCATCCCCTCGTATTTGTGCAGACCGTCTTGATTACACGCTGCGGGATGGGTTGGCTTTTGATTTTATCGGCCGGGATGGGATCAAATTGGTGATGGATAGCCTAATTGTGTATGACGGTCGGCCGATGTTTAACAGCATTGATGCGGCCAACCGGTTCGCGCGGGTGATGATCTGGTGTGACGATATCAGCTGGGCCAACTTCAATGAAGTGGGACTGTATGAGATGACGAGCCGCACTATCAAGCGGGCCTTTGTGGTGGGGGCGATGACTCAAGATGATGTGTGGGGAACAGATGCGGCGGTGTGGCAGAAAATTCGTGAGTTTCCTGATGATGAGCTGCAGCGTTTGCGCAGGCTGGTGACTAAAAATATTCAGTTTGAGTGGAATGAGGATCAGCCTGATTTTGTGCTGACAACGAAAATCCGCACGGTTGATCCAGATGTGCTGGTTGATGGGGAGGTCAAGCGGCTGTCAGAGTGGGACGCAGGTTACAGGCAGCATCGGGCGGAGTATTTGGAGCGGAAGCAGGGGCCGTGGCCGATGAAGCTGGTGGAGGGTGCTGGCGTGGAGAATGTTCAGCAACCTGTGGGTAAGGGTTAGCCGCAGGTTGTGCGGATATACTTGAATATTTCTGATTTGGGCGTGCTTATCGAGGATGATTTGCTGTCTACCTGATCTGTTGCCATTCCCCGCGCGAGATGAATCTCGCTGCTAAGCGATTAAACTTGTTTTAAACAAGTTGCTTTTAGCGCGGCCGGAAAGCGACCTCAAGCGGGTACTTGGGCGCAGAATTCCAGTAGCCTACATGTACCTTGTCCGGCCGGGAGACCGCCTCGAGCTGGTAGTGGCGCAGAATCTGAGCCGCCAGAATTTTGACCTCAAACATGGCAAAGTTGATGCCGATGCACATTCTAGGGCCGCCGCCGAATGTTACCAAGCTGTACGGCCGGGCCCGATCCTCGCGGCGTGGGGGGGCAAAGCGTTCGGGATCAAAAGACTCTGGCTGGCTGAAGATTTCCGGGTTCATGTGGGTAGCTGCCAGAGACAGACGCGCGCGCGTCCCGGCCGGAATCAGCACATCCTCATAAACGACATCTTCTAGCAGAATGCGCGGTACTTGGAACACCGGTGAGTAGAGTCGGCCGGTTTCTTTGATGAAGTTTTCAAGCTTGACCAGCTTCCGCAGCTTGTCAGCCGGGAATCCTGCATCAGTCTGGCCGATGGGAATGTCGGCCAGCACCTCGTCTACCTCTGTCTGCAGTTCTGCCCAGTGATCTTCAAGGGTAGCGAGCTGGTAAATAAGCCATGAGCTTAAAGATGTGGTGGTCTCATGCCCGGCCAGCAGCAGCACGTTGAGATGCCCCAAAATCTGGATGTTGTCGAGCTTAGAGCCATCTTCAAATTCTGCGTGCACAATCTGGCTGAGCACGTCTTTAGTGCTGGGCGGCCGGCTGCGCCGCTCTTCGATCAGGCCGATGAGCATGGGGACCATCTCACCCTGTACTTCGCTCATCATTGCAAGGTAGTCATCTTCTGAGTTGATGTCATCTGCATGGAGCATGCGCCAAAAGAGGGCGCGCAGCCGGTCTAGCACCGGCCCCTGCTGGATTCCGGCCAGCGCTGCGGCCGCGACGTCAAAGGTGATTTCTTGAGACTCAACGTGGGTGTTGATGTGCGGCTGCTGGGCATAGGTCTCGATTTTTTGGGCGATGATGCGGTGCAGGACGGGGATGTAGGCCTGCATGACGTCGGTGGTGAAGGCGGGGTTCCACATTTTGCGGTGCACGGCGTGGTCCGGGTCATCCATGTTGATGAGCCCTCGGCCGACCATGCCGCCTAAGATCGGGGTCCACCCTTGTTCGTGACTAAACGCCTGCCGCTGGGTGTTGAACACGAAGCGATTGGCATCTGGGCCGACGAGCATAATGCCGGTCAGCGGGCCGTTAAGCTGCTCAATGCGGAAGCGAAAGATTGAGCCGTGTTCGAGGGAGAAGTCAACGATTTTGGGAATATATTTCCCGCCGTCTATGTCTTCCCACGTAAAGTTAAATTCTGGTAGATCGTTGAGGGTGCGCTGGGGTGCGTTCACATCTTGTTGAAGTCTCATAGGCCCCATTGTAATGTGATTGTGGGAAATAGCTCAACCGGTTTTAGGCTTTTTCAAAGTCTCCTGATTCGGAGCCAGTATCTGGCTAGCTGTCTGAGGGTAATTTATACATAAAATTGTCTTCAAATTCTCTTCGTTCCATTACATCAAGCATTACTCTATCAAGGCACTCGAATAACAATTCATGTCCATTCAGCCATTGTGTGAGGATAGCAACGTCGTGAAAATTCTTTCCTTGCCAGTTCCATCCACTAAAAATTATTTTGTCTACGATGTCGTTGATCAATTTTAAAAATGACTCCCATTCTTTGTAGGAAAAATCTTTATCGATTAAATGAATTGATTCTAATGATGTGGATAGTTCACTCCATGATAATTCTTTACTAAACCGAACAGCTTCCCTAATTACAAAATTTATTATGTGAATATCCTCATCACGAGGAACCCTCCTCAGAATATTAATTAGTTGAGCTAGTCTGCTTGCACGTAAAATCGTACGATTGCGAATTTCTGACAACTTACCTAAGTTCTGATAAGAGTCTGATTTAGCGAGAAAACGTATGTTTGTTAAATAACTTAATCGAGAAGATAGTTGAGTGTTGCCAAATGGTCTCTCAATTGATTTTTTATCTATCCACACTAAGATTTCTTTTATTCTCTCAATACCAGCAAGATTTTGGAGTGATTCGGCAAACCACATTATAAATTCGTCACCATTGGGTAGTAATTCTGCTACAAATAAAAAAATCTCTCTCCAGCGAGGATCTGTGATTTTTTCTGAACCTACTAATGAGCTGAGAGCTGCATCGGTTTGAGCGTGGTCTACAATGTATTTGGCTGTAAAATACTCTTGTAACGTTAGATGAGAAAAGGAATAAATGCGGCTGGCGCGTTCAACCAACAATCCGTGCTGGCTCTCCATCGCTTTCAAGACAACTGCTCCGTCCACTAAATCAGGGTCTGGTCCTTTGGGTATTTTTCCAAGGTACTTGACAATGTTGTCCTCCATCCATTTCTGTTCAATAAAGAGTTTCCCTTCTTTGAAGGTCCCCCATGCCAAGCGTGACATTAGCTGTATTTTGCGTTTAAAAGTTAAGGCTTTATAGCGGTCCTCATCTTCGACAATTAAGTCTCCTCGATTAATGTCGCGATGTCCATCCCACGTCTTAAGCAATACTTCTAAAGCCTCTTCATAAATTTCAGAGCGTGATGGAGGCAGTGCCATTGAACCATCATACTGAATGCATAGAAGTGTCAGTAATAGTGGTGAAGTCGTCATCTCCTTGATTCCTTCATTGCTACTTCTTTCAAGTTCGTTCAAAAAGCCATCAATTTTTTGATGGCTTTCTGAAAACCAGCGTTCTACAAAAGTTCTCACTTGTTTGTCAGTGAAGTCGGCCATCTCGACATAGTCAAACCCTATGAAGTTATATTCACTAGCAGCTATGCGACAGGAGATGGCAATATGGTTTTTATCATATCTCGTAATAAATTTTTTTATTTGACGGGTGATTTGGTTGCGTTGATTATCTTCCTTTGAAACTTCATCTAGTCCATCAAATAGAATTAATCCTTTGCCATTTTTAAATAATTGGATGACGAAAACATCTTCATTGGGGAAATCACACGCTTCAAACTGTTGCTTTATGAAATCAAGTAAATCAATTACTTGGTGCTGAAAATCATTTAGGTTAACAAAAATCGGTATAAGCGGAATATCATCTCTAGCAGCCTGCATCGTCAAATATTTAAGAAATGTTGTTTTACCTGCCCCCGGCTTTCCCAAAATGAATAGTCGATTATGGTTCTTGGCAAAATCAAGCCCATTAGTGCGTTCCATCCGACCAAATCGATTTTTTTGCTCTCTAAACATCTCCTCTAGTTTTTTAACCTGCATCGCATAAGTGTGGGTTGGTTTTTCATGCAGGTAAACGTCTGTGTAGACTTTACCCAGCTTTTGCGGCCGGGGCTGCCCCAAAATTTGAATCGTCCCATATCGCTTTTCCAGCATTTGCTTGTAGGCTGCAGCCGATTTTTTCGGGTCTACTTTCGCCCATTGCGCTTTGGCCTCTTCACTCATGCCGTCTAGCGTTCCATTGACCAGCGGGGCCAGAATTTCTGCAAACAATCCTTCAAATAATGTTGGGTCCATCATATTTTTCCTAAATCTTGTAGGGGGTCGACG
>JBCCSO010000207.1:0-7641 GCA_039199965.1 Chloroflexota bacterium
CTGGCTGATCGACGTACCAATGCTGCTCTTCCAGATCTTGTTCGTCGTAACTTTGACTGGTGACAACCGTAACAGCTATCGCAACCAGTTCTTCATCTCTGGTCCAATGATGATCGTAACCGGATACATCGGTCAGTTCTATGAAACGACGAACATGACTGCTTTCTTGGTCTGGGGCTTCATCAGCACCGTCTTCATGATCCACGTATTCTACTTGATGTACCAGATCATCGGTGATGCCAAGGCTAACATGTCTCCACGTGCTGCAAAAGCTATGGGCAACATCTGGTGGCTATTCCTGATTTCTTGGATGCTTTACCCAGGTGCATACCTCATGCCTTTGATGCTGAACAACGAAGCAGGTGTTGTTGGTAGACAGCTAGCATACACAGTTGCTGACATTTCTTCTAAGGTTATCTACGGTGTCATGTTGACATACGTAGCACAAATCGAAAGCGAGAAAGAAGGCTATGTCGCTGACGGAGTTCTTTCTCCAGCAAGTGGTGACTAGTAGTTAGCTAGCACTCTTTCAAAATCTGCGGAGCCTACTTTCACAAGAAAGGCGAATGAACTTCTAGTAAGGTCATTCGCCTTTTTTCAAAAATATAACACGCCATGACTTACTTGCAGTTCGTGATCGTTTTCTTAATTCTCCCTATTGGGTTGCTTAGTTTTGCAACCGTGAGGTGGCTAAAGGGAAAAGGACGGCGCCCATACACCGTTTCCGCCTACTCAATCCCCGGAGCACTAGCCCTAATCAGCACAATTGCGTTTGTTTATACGACTCCTTGGGATAACTATTTGGTTGCGGAACGGATATGGTGGTACGACCCTGAGAAAGTGATTGGGGTGATAGGATATGTACCCATTGAAGAGTACGCTTTTTTCATTTTGCAGGTCTTGATGACTGGCTTGGCTGTTGTGCTTGCAATTATGATGTTTGGCCCGTCTAAAACTTCTAAATTAGCGAGGCCATCATGGGTCTATCGGGTAGTGAGTGTAGGGATTATTGCGGCTATTTGGTCTGCTATGTTCTTTGTAGAGCAAAGCGGCATCATTACCGATCGTTAGTTGGGGCTTCTACTACTTTGGTATTTGCCACCGCTGGCTCTACAGCTGGGATTTGGGGCTGACATTTTGTGGGTAAATCGTCGGCCGATCTTGATGACCATGGTTGTTGCCACTACATTTTTGACACTTGCGGATCTTTTGGCCATCAATGAAGGCATCTGGACCATCAATCCTGAAGAAATTTTGGGCATTCATTTGTTTGGTACCTTGCCTTTGGAAGAAGCTTTATTTTTCCTGGTTACCAATGCTTTGATCGTCTGTGGCGTGCCGCTGTGTCTGGCGCCAGAGACTTGGGCGCGCGTTGCCTCTTGGTTCCCGTATCGTCTTCAAATCCCCTCATCAGTCAATGAGCGCGGCTAATCCGAAACTCATCCGGGCTATTTTCCATTTTGCTTGGCTAAGCATCATTGTGCTTCTCGTTTTGGAGTGGCTTGGACTTTCCCTAACTGGGGGGTGGGAGTATGTGCCGTTTGTGGTGAGCATGCTTTTCTTAGGGCTGCCGCATGGCGCGATCGATCATTTAGTACCCTATCGCTTGAAAAATCGCTCGTTCACGCTTCGATCCCTCGTCATTTTTTTGCTGGGCTACATATTGATTGCGGGCTTTTATGGTGTGCTTTGGTGGTGGGCAACGGCCGCAAGCGCTGTTTTCTTTATTCTTTTAACATGGTTTCATTGGGGGCAGGGCGAGCTATACATTGTTGAAAAATTCATCTCGCCCGGCAACCGTCGCTTCTGGCGGTCGCTGCTGTTGATTATTGTGCGTGGTGGCCTGCCTATGCTTGTCCCTTTGTTTGCTTTCCCCACAGTTTATCTTGATTTTGTGAATGAGATGATTTCAATTTTCGGACCATCTCAACAAATTACAGTCTCTCTTGGTGCTTTGGAGCCGTTCATCACTTCTGTGCAATGGATTTATATTTTGGTGACTGCCCTATACCTGCTGATTGAAGTGATCGACGCGAGTCAGAACGATCTTATGCGAGGGTGGTACATTGATACGGCTGAAATTGGGCTGCTTTGGCTATTTTTTAGTTTTGTTAATCCCATTTTGGCTGTTGGTGTCTACTTTTGTGTTTGGCATTCTATTCGGCATATCGCCCGCCTCCTTCTGATTGACACTGCTTCAGCAAAATATTTGGAAGAGGGACACTTCTGGATGGCTAGTTTCCGATTTTTCCGGGATAGCGCTCCACTGACCATCGTTTCTCTACTTTTTTTAGGTGGCTTGTATTTTGCTATTGGCACTGTGCAAGCCTCTACGCAGGAACTGATCGCCTTGTATCTGGTGCTCATCTCGATGCTAACACTCCCGCATACCCTCGTTGTGTGCTGGATGGATTACCGAGAAAATACTTGGTTGCTGCGTTATTAAACCGGTCTTAAAACCATTTTCCTTCCATACCACAAAAACAGAATGAAAACCGTAATCGGCAAACTGACTAAAGAGGAGGCCAAGTAAAGATGCTTGTCAGTTGGCTGCGGGACCATTTTGATTGGTCTTTAGAAAGCTTTTTCCTTTTCAATCGCCTTTCAAAAATGGATGGGCTAAAATCTCGATATGTTTATCACATTTGAAGGAAGCGAGGGGAGTGGGAAGACAACTCAAATCAAGCTGCTGGCAAAGCATTTGCGCGATCAAGGGAAAACGGTCATCGTAACCCGGCAGCCGGGAGGCACTGATATAGGTGTGCAAATTCGTCAGGTGCTGCATGATGTAAACAATCAGGCGATGACGAGCCCGGCCGAAATTTTGCTTTATTCGGCCGACAGGGCTCAGCATGTTGAAGAATTGATTAAACCTGCTTTGGCTGAAGGGACCATCGTGCTGTGCGACCGCTACAGCGATAGCACCTATGCGTATCAAGGATACGGCCGGGGCCTTGACTTAGCGCAGCTCAAAATGATTACAGAATTTGCAACAGGGGGGCTGCAGCCAGACTTATCATTTTTTCTACATGTAGATATAGAGGAGGGGTTACGTAGACGTGAGGTTGGAAATCTTGAAATGAATCGGATGGATCTACAGAAGAAAGCTTTTTATGATCGAGTAGAAGCTGGGTATCGCGAACTAATCACAACTGATCCCGGCCGGTGGATAGAGGTGGATGCCTCGAAGCCGATAGAGGCTGTTCAGACCGCGTTGCAACAGGCCTTTTCTAATAGTAGACAGCAGAAGACGGCTGAAATTAATGATTGAACTTAAAACAATCCCACTAGATGGTTCACTGGTGACCACAGATGATGCGCTCGCCTACTTTGACTCACTTGAGCCTGTTTCGCTTGATTTTATGCTGGGCAAATGGAAAGGTGGAGAAATTCCAACCAACCATCCAATGGATGGTCTGCTTGAAGCAACCAACTGGTACGGCAAAGAATTTGTCAGCCAAGATGAAGTGTTTCCGCTGGTGCTGTCTAATCGGCCTGGGGAAACTTACAAAATCGTACCGTATGGATCTCTCATTAACTTAGGTATGAAATTCCCGGTTTTCAAAAGCCTAGCCATGAAGAAAGTTAATGGATTGGTAACCAAACTTGTACAAACGAAAAACAGCCAAGCCCGCATTCGTATGACCGAGCTGCGTGGCAAAATCAGCGCAACGATGATTTATGACGGATTGCCCATCAACGATGTCTTCCGCAAAATAAATGACAATGTGGTGATGGGGCTCATGGATTACAAAGGGAAAGAACGGCCGTATTTCTTTTACTTAGAGCGGGAAGAGGAAAATGAGTGAGCCCGCTTGAAGCCCGGGCTCTAATTTATTAGCTCTTCTATACCCTCTGCCTCTGCCAGCGCTGGATTAACCTGATTCCCCAATTTTGACAATTCAACCATAAATGTTGCCCCCCTATCTTTGTTACTGCTTGCCTCAATCGTTCCGTTTAGACTTTCTACCATGTCTTTAGCAATTGTGAGCCCTAAGCCTGTGCCATCAAACTTTCGGCTGTATTTATTCTCAGCTTGGTGGAAGGGATCAAATAGAAGTGGAATGATTTCCCTATTCAGTCCAATTCCATCATCGCAAACAATAAACTGAATTGTGCTTTGGCTGTCGATAATACTGAGAGAAATATGGCCGTTGTGAGTAAATTTTGCAGCATTGCTCAACAAGTTTAGAAGAATTTGTTTTAGAAATTGCTTGTCTGAATAAATTGACAATGAGCGTAATGCTACACCATGTCCATTTTGGATTGTGTAGCTGATTCTGTTTTCATTCTTCTCGACCATGGGGTAAACAAGATCGTTTAGGTCTTCAACGAGCATTAAAACGTCTACAGTTTCAATCTTGGGCTGAATTTGTTTGGTTTCAAATTTTGTGTGTTGCAATATTGAATCGATAATTTTGAGCAAATGCCGGCCGGAAAGCTGAATGCGTCGCTGGTCCTCTAAAACCTCTGGATCAAAGTTTGCATCCCCCAGCTCGGCCTCTGTCATCTCACTGTAGCCAATGATGGCGTTTAGGGGGGTTCTAAGTTCATGGCTCATTTTCGCTAAAAACATAGATTTGGCCTCATTTGCTCTCTCGGCCTGTTTTTTGGCCCAAGATAATTCTAAAGTCCGCTGATCAACCAAATCTTCTAAATGATTTTGATATGTTTGAAGCTCTGCCCTATTCTCTTCAAGAGATAGTTTTTGTTTTTTAAGAAGAGCATTCTGATGTTCTAAGGCTTGCTCCGCCCCTAAGTATTTTCGAGAGGTTAAGTAGACAATGACGTTGGTTGTGACAATGCCGAACATCCAAAACATAAAGTCAAACCAATGCGGTGTTGCAATCATTGGCCACGGGTAGCCGATCAATTCTAAATCATGAATCAAGGTGATGAGGCCTGTAGCAATAATCGTGCCAATTGACATATAGACACTGTACTTAAATCCAAAGTAGTGTCCCACGGCAAGGATGATAACAAGATTAAAGACCAATATTGGATCATGAGCGCCTCTAAACTGCAGAGCAACAACGTTCACGCCAGTCCAAACAAGAGCGAATCCAAGCTTTGCTGCAGTTTCCCATCGGCCGAAAACTAGCCAAAACCTTACACCAATTAGTAGAAACCAAACCAGATAATACAGAGGGTCATCAAGAAGTGAAATGTCTGTAGGCAGAAGAAACGTAGAAACAATTATCACAATTGTGGTTACGATAATTGCGCACGATAGCATGTGGCTCAGGTAGGTTACCTCTAGCTGTTTCTCTGAGTCTGCTATGATGGGAGGTTTGAACAATAGAGAAAAGATTTTTTGAATCATGCAAAAAGGTGCCGAGCATAGACTCATTTGATTCGGCGGCTTTTAGGTTAGTTCACTGTCTAAGCAGTATGCAATCTTTTTCAATCAGTTGTCAATACGAATTGGGTACATCGGCTCTGAACTACAAAATCGGCTCGTAATCAACCTGAGAAATCAAAACGCCCCACGAGCGTGGGGCGTCTTGAAGGAAGAGGAAAAAAAGGAGGACAGTAAATAAATAATAATTATTTTTTGCTTGGCCCGTTAACCGAACCGATGACAGAAGTATATAAATTGGTGGTAAGGTTGTGAATAGGATAATAGGTCCAGTATTAAGGTCCTGCTCAAACGGTGTTTAATCAGACAGAGACCATCTAGTTCTAAATAAAGACAAATGATTAAAGTCTTGGTTGCTCACAAATAACCGTAAGTTAAAAGAAGTTTTGCGAAGCTACGCAATATGTTTTTGGTAAACGAAGCGTAACATCACACCAAGCCCAGCAATCGAGTGATATAGAATTGGTAGGGGCCGAAATCTAAATTGGAATAAACATATGTTTGGTAGAAAAAGAAACGCAGTTAGCGAAGAGAAAGTGTTGGAAGCCTTGTCAACGGTGATAGAGCCAGAACTCCACCGCGACCTTGTCTCGCTTAACATGATTCGTGAGTTAGAGATTTCTGGGAATAATGTAACCTTCACTATTATGTTGACCACACCAGCCTGTCCGCTGAAGGGAAAAATGGAGGGTGATTGTCGTGAGGCACTGGCCGCAGTTAGTGGATTGGGTGAGGTCACGATCAACTTTGATGCAGATGTACCAGAGAATCAGCGAATCCGCGATCAGCTAGGTCAAAATTTTCGTCATGCAATTGCTGTGGCATCTGGAAAAGGTGGCGTGGGTAAAAGTACGGTATCTGTTAATTTAGCCATTTCACTAGCAAAAACGGGCGCAAAGGTTGGCTTACTTGATGCAGATATTCTGGGGCCAAACATTCCTATGATGATGGGGCAGAACAGAATGCCGCCACCTCAAAACAAAAAGTTAATCCCGGCCGAATCTCACGGGGTTAAGTTTATATCGATGGCATTTTTGTCAGACACAGAGAAGCCAATGATTTGGCGTGGACCCATGCTCCACAGTGCTATTCGTCAGCTGTTGGTTGACGTTCTGTGGGGGGATCTAGACTACTTGGTCATTGACCTGCCACCCGGTACCGGTGATGCGCAGCTATCATTGGCTCAGACAATGCCGCTCTCTGGGGCTGTTATTGTGACACAGCCGATGGCGGTTGCCGCCACAGATGCATTGCGTGGGTTAAAAACATTTGAAACGCTAAAGGTGCCAATTCTAGGTGTTGTCGAGAATATGTCAGGCGAAATTTTCGGAACGGGTGCTGGTGAAATTTTGGCTGAGCAAAATAAGACGGAATACTTTGGATCAATTCCTATGGATGCAAACGTGCGGGTTGGTGGAGACTCCGGTAATCCGATTGTGGTGGCTTATCCAGATTCGGCCGCGGCCGAAGCATTTGCTGACGTTGCCAGCAAAGTCGCAGCCCGTGCGAGTGTCATGACGCTTATGGGCGATGCATCGTTTATTCCAATTGAAATGGTGGGATAGTCAGAAGCTCCATCAATTATTGAACTATCAAAAGCCGATCTGTTTGTGCAGGTCGGCTTTTTTCGTTTTACGCGAGTTTACCTGTGGGCACCTTTTGAGATTGAGGAATAGTAATGTCTGCCTGCAGCCCGGGCTCCCCATCTTTTCGGTTGTAGATGTTGAAAGCGCCACCAACACTCCATAAAACCGACGCAACGGTGGCTAAGCCCAAGCCAATACCGGCAACTTCTCCAGTAAAGCGACTCTCTGACTGGTAGTAAGGCTGACAAATATATCTTAGTTCGCTAGGTGAAACATTGACACCATTATCGATGAAGCTCAGCTGAATTTGCTTTTTGTCGTGTAAAACGCTGGCCTGAATGTTGATGGATGGGTTGTTTTCGGGATGAAACTTGCGCGAATTATCGATCAGTTCGCCAAGAATAACTTCAAGTGATTTTTTAGATAGAGAGAGTTCGGCCGCATGTGCCCCATTGATCAACTCTACCCCAATGCTCTCAATTTTTAACTCAGTTGCCAGCGCACTCACAAAGTCAGGTAGATCGCTAAGGGCATAAGTTTCACCAATTTGAGTGATGTTAGGGGAATCAACGTAGCGCAGAACAGTCTCAATTGCATTTTTCAGACGGTCACCGTGCCGCATGGCAGTATCCAATAGCTCGCGTATTTCTTCGGGCGGCATTTCATCAATGTATGATGCCAAAAATTGAATGCCGC
>JBCCSO010000208.1:0-7619 GCA_039199965.1 Chloroflexota bacterium
ATTTGCCCCACCAATTTTTAGACTCCATGGATATAAAAATGGGTGGGGCAAATTCAGTTTTCCATCGACTAGCTGCCATGTGGAAAGAAAGCGCTGTCAAAGCAGCCGTTGAGTAAAGTTGTCTAAGTTGCTTATTGTCGCTGGCGATTAAGGTTTTAGGGCAGTGGCGGGGGAATGTATAAATTTAGGAAAGCCAAAACAGATAAGTTAAAAATATCGACTAAAAAGTGCCCTACAATGGCCCAACGCAAGCTACCTGTTTTTTTATAAGCCAAAGCCCAAATGACCCCCATCACAAAAGTGCTCACTAGCGTAGCAGGATGGCGATTTGCGATCGAATAGACTCCTAATGTCAACGTATGGTTGATTGCAAAGAGAAAGCTGGTATACAAAACACCTAACCAGCCGGGCCAATTAGAAATAGCATCGAGCAGTAGCCCTCGCCAATAAAACTCTTCGAGAGGTGCATTGACAACAGCAAAAACTATCCAAGCAATAATGAGCCATGCCGACTCAAATAAATTGAAATTCGAGATCATCAATTGCAAAGGAACAAGACCAATGGCCACGGCTAACAGTGACCATCCCCACCCCTGTCTAGACCCCGACACCCAGCGTTTTAAAGATTGCCACCCATCACCCAAGACGACAAAAGCAAAAAACAAAACCCAAAACGTGATGACCAGCGGTACCCAAACCCAGACGTCTAAAATCGGACCGGCCAACTGAGCAATAAGTCGGCCGATCACAATGAGGAGTACGGGGGAGAAAATTATAAAATTTCTCCGATGGCCCTCATCTTTTAGAAAGTTCATTTAGCCTACTAATCCTACTGTTTTATCGAACAACCTCAAATCTGTCTCCGCTTTCGGCGGTAAGATCAACCTCAACTAGCATTGAGCCATAACCTTCAACTAGTTCGTGCCCGCGTACGTAAACCGTCGTCACATCAGCCGGAATAATGATCCCGTTTTGGTTTCGCGTAAACGGCTGCTCATTCTCGTGTGGATGAAGCAGCAAACGGGTAAACGGTGAGTCAGCATTTGGTTTGATGACGGTGCCATCTGGCAGGATCACATCCCATCCGTCTGCGTAATCTTCCCAACCAGTGTCTTCATGCTCAAGCGTAACCGCAAAGTTCCAGCTATCCTCACCGCTGGATCGGGCTGAGACAAACACAACTTCAACATCTCCCTCGCCGGTTAGACCGGAAAGATCAGTTGCCGCAGCTTCAGGCTCAGCTTCGTCACCCAACGGGGTGGGTTCAGGATACGGATAGGGAGTCGGTGCAAATAAATTCTCAGGCTCTGGGTAACTTTCAACCTCACCTTCATTACTTGAATCAGAATCAACGATGATGACGGCCGTAGCAACTGGCCCATCGTCTCCTTCTTCAACCTGCGGTACCGTTGTCACAGACTCCACCTGACGCAGAGCATCTGTTTCAGTCTCCACAGATTCTGGCGGAGCTGCACACCCGATCAGAATGAAAATCAACAGTCCTGAAAAAATAATAAGTGCTTTCTTGTTCATAAATTCTTCTACCTCTTAAATACAGGGGAAAATATCTGGAAAACGCTATAATAAACCGGCATCAGAAAAAGTAAACCCTTCTTAATTATTTGTGTTTTCAGACGGTTGCTTCATTTTGATAAACGTTGCACATCCATATTTGGCAGTTAAATTATGCTTGAACAATATCTCGATTTTGCAAAAGAACTGGCTTGGGAAGCTGGGAAACTCACTCTGGGCTATTTTCAGACGGGTGTACGGCCGGAGTGGAAAGGAGATGATTCTCCAGTTACTGTCGCAGATCGCGGTGCAGAGGAGCTGATTCGCAAACGAATTGAGGCAAAGTACCCGGACCACGCGATTTTTGGGGAAGAATTTGAGGCAAAGGAAACTGCCGGTGCAACGCATCGCTGGATCATCGATCCGATTGACGGCACGAAGTCCTTCATTCGAGGCATACCTCTCTACGGCGTTTTGGTTGGTTTAGAGATCGAGGGGGAAGCGACCGTTGGCGTGGCAAATTTTCCCGGACTAAACGAGATGGTCTATGCAGCGAATGGCCTAGGCTGCTACTGGAACGGCCGCCGTACTCAAGTTTCTGACTGTCAAACGCTTGATCGCGCTATGCTGGCTCACATCGATGCGGCTTCGTTTGAACGCTATCCGGGCAAAGGTGAGGCGTTTAGCAAACTATCAAAAGCAACTTACTACAACATGGGTGTTTGTGATGCATACGGTTACGCACTTGTCGCTACCGGCCGGATGGAAATATCTTGCGATCCGATCGTGAACAGTTACGACATCGCCCCGTTTCTACCCATCATTCGTGAGGCAGGCGGCTACTGTGGAGATTGGCAGGGAAATGAAACGATCCATGCTGGCGAGGCACTAGGGACAACAAAAACACTGTTACCTAAAGTACTTGAGATCATTAATAGCAAATAGAATGACTTTGCTGAAAAAAGACCTGACAGGTTTCTATGACCGTTGTTTCCTGCGCTGAGAGGCAGATTTTTAAACCTGTCAGGTCTCGAAAACACCTTTTTTCAGTGGACTCATAGAATGATTAGATGAAAGTTAATCGAACATAGACTTGTCATCTTATCAACTATCAAAACTCAATTCATTATGAACAAATTTGAATATGCAATTATCGGCCCTGGCCTGATTGGCTCAGCGGCCGCCAGATATATAAGCCAACAATCCGATTCAGTGGCTGTCATCGGCAATGCAGAACCGTCTGATTGGTACAACCATGATGAAAACTTTGGCAGCCATTACGATCAAGGTCGCATCACGCGTAAGTTAGATTCAAAAGCTTTTTGGTCTGAACTGGCGATTGCCTCTATTGAAGCCTACCCAGAGATTGAAGAAAAAAGCCGTATCAAATTTTATTTTGACGTAGGTTCTGTACAAGCCGGTAAATCCCCCGTCAAAACAGATGATTATGTCGCCAAAATAGCGGCCGTGGGCATGGCACACATGGTTGACTTTCAGAATCATGCAAGCGAAGCATTCAACGAAATGCAGCCACTGCTTTATTTTCCGGATGGCTATGCGGTGCTGGAAGAAAAAGGAGGGGCTGGATACATTAATCCCAGAGATTTGGTGCAAGCGCAGCTCAATATATCAGTTGGGCAAGGGGCCACGCTTATTCGGCAGCAGGTCAACCAAGTTGAAACTCAAACAGATGGAGTTGTTCTAACTTTAGGCAGCGGTGAGCAGATTCAGGCAAAAAAGGCACTGGTCACGGCCGGAGCATGGTCTGAGTTTCTGCTCAAGCGATCATTTGGGTTTAATATCCGGCCGCGCACCATTGTGCTAGCTCGCCTCGGTGAATCAGAAGTCAATCGGTTGAAATCACTTCCGTCGGTCATTTTGCATCATGATGATCCACAGCGTGAGGTTGATGGCTTCTACATGCTCCCTCCTATTCTTTATCCAGACGGGCATGTTTACATGAAAATTGGGGGCAGCCTAAACAAACTGCGACACCCAGAATCGGCCGCAGAGCTTAACAACTGGTTTAAAACAATGGGTAGTGAGCGAGAGGCGGCTGGTTTGAAGGAAGCGATGTTCGGTCTAGTGCCGGGATTAAATCCAGACAGCCTGCACACAAAAACCTGCGTAGTAACAGGCACTCCAGACGGGAAGCCGATTTGGCAGGAGCTTGAGTCAAACAGGCTCTACTTGTGCGCAGGTGGAAACGGAGCGGCCGCCAAATCAAGCAACGAAATCGGCCGACGTGCTGCCGTAATGGTTCTCAATCAATAATCACTTATCTTTAGTAATCACAAGATTAGCAACATTTGGTTCATCGCTGGGGAGATAGGCGAAAGTGTATTTTCCTAGCGGAAGTGAGTCGCCAAGTTCAATTTTAGAAAGGTTGACGTAATCGGTGCCACCTCGATGGTTGACTGAAACATTGTGGAAATACCGCTTTCCATCAATCACAAAGTTGGTCGCGCCAAAATACTGATAGTCTCTTGGGACACTGCGGTAAGCTGTAGTGTCACCTCGTCCAATTTCTCCAAAAGATGTGGAGCCTTCACCTAATAAGCCGCCAAGATAATCTTCGTACCCCGGCCCCATGCCCAGCCACAAATCACTCATTTCGCCATCCATATTGTTTTGGATTCGGATCTCGACAAGCTCATCATCGCTTGGTCCAGACCGGATTACGATGACGGCTAAGGCAGCGCAAGCTATCACGATGACGGCCGCACTAGCAGCCAAGCAAGACAAAATCGGTCTTTTTCTCAAAATTTAGGCCACCACTTTGTCAGAACTAAATTCAATCTCAAATATATCAGCCAGCATTTCATATGAGCGAATGCGGTCTACAAAATCATAAGTGATGGTCACTGTCATAATTTCGTCTGTTTGCCATTCTCTGGCCACATTCTGCAGAATAGTTTTGACTTCGTCAGGAGTGCCGATGGCTGCGTTACTCAGTCGATTTTCGATAAACGCCCATTCTTGTGCGTTGTATGGATATTCGGCCGCTTCTTCGGGGGAAACCGTTCCTTCAACTTTTTGCCCCGTTGCAAATTTTAAAAACGTCAGGCTTCGCGACAGTGCTAGTCTAAATGCCTTGTCATAGCTGTCTGCCACCATCACATTCATCGTCAAAATTGTTTTGGGCTCAGATAAATATTCTGAAGGCTGGAAGTTGTCTCGATAGTATTGAAAGAGGGCAGGCACCATCCGATTATTGATGAAGAAAGCAAAGTTATAGGGTAGCCCTAACTTTGCCGCCATGATGGCGCTATCTTGGCTTGAGCCCAGCATCCAAACTGGTGGCGCAACAGGCGGAACAGGAGTGACCTTTGGCCGGAAAGTGCGATCGTTTAAACACTGCAAAAGCTGCTCTACTAAGATAGGAAACCTCTCAAATTTAGGTCGGCCGTCTGGAGCTAAAATGCGCGCCGTGTCCATGTCACTTCCTGGTGCGCGGCCGATACCGCAGTCAACTCGATCAGGATAGAGCGTAGCCAGCATCGAAAAAGTCTCAGCAACTTTGAATGCGCTATAGTGGGGCAACATTACCCCACCTGAGCCAATTCGAATATGATTTGTCGCGGCTCCAATCGCCGACAAGAGCACTTCAGGCGCACTGCCAGCTAGCGCATTGGTGTTGTGATGTTCAGATACCCAAAAGCGATTGTAGCCTAAAGCCTCGCCAACTTTTGCGAGCTCTAAGGTTTCCTGCAGCGCCTCTTGAGAAGTCCCCCCTTTACGGATGGGCGATTGATCCAAAATTGAGAGTTTCATTTGCTTTAATAAGATGATAGTCGATGAGATGATCCGCAATCATTTTATCATCTCATCTCCCAAACATCATTCCCAAAAGACTATCTCCCAATATCAGTTGGACCCCTGTTACGGCCAGCAGAGCGTAGATGATCCGGTTAAATAGCGTCTGGCTAACTTGATTATTGAGCCAAATACCCAAGTAAACGCCCACAAAAACAAAGGGGATGAGACCCAGCGTGATAAACAGGTTGCCAATTGATAACAGTCCTAAAAACCAAAAGGGGAGCAGCTTGACCAAATTAACAATCCAAAAAAACCATGCGTTTGTGCCCACAAAAACATCCCGCTGCAGCATTTGGGGGATCACGTAAATTTGAAACGGCGGGCCACCTACGTGAGCAATCGTCGAGGTAAATCCGGCTGTGGTGCCAAGCATAACACCGGCCCAATCAGGCATCGTTACCCCGTCGATCCGATTAAAGACCAGTTCCCTCGTTAGTTGAAATATGACAAAAAGAATGGCAATTACACCGATACCGACTTTCATCATCTGCTCGCTGCTTTGTAGCCGCTCAAAAACAATCCAAGCGATGCCAATCCCTATAATTGCGCCGGGAACAGTAACCCACAGTGATCGAGCATTGAACGTACCTCTATATTTATAGATGGCGACGTGATCGGCCAAAATGAACAGCGGTAGTAAAAGCGCCGCTGCTTCCGCCACGGGCAAAACGAGTGCTAGGAGCGGGGTAGAAATCGCCGCAACACCCCCTCCAAAACCGGCTTTTGCAATACCAACAAAGATGACTGCAACAATGGCGATTAGCCAGAACGCAATGCTGTAACCAAAAAGCATTATGGGATACGGCCCTGAAGATGTTGAATGCCCTCGGCGCTAGCAACAAGCAGATCATGGGCCATCTCAAAAAATAAGCCGGTTTCAATGATGCCAGCCCGCTTTTCTAACTTTTCTTGCAGAGCCGCGATATTGTAAATCCGGCCGAAGTTGGCATCGAGGATAACATTCCCACCGTCCGTTTTGTAGGTTTCGCCATCGGCCGTTTGACGCAGCTCAACCCCAGCTCCAAGCGATTCTAGAAAGCGCTGCTGGGATTCCCATCCGAAAGCAGCCACTTCTATCGGCACCGCCCATGTCTCACCAATAATGGTCACTAGTTTCGATCTATCAACGCAGATCACCAGCCGTTTTGTCATCTGAGCCACAATTTTTTCACGGAGGAGAGCACCGCCGCCACCTTTTATCAGATTGAGACGAGGGTCAGCCTCGTCAGCCCCGTCAATGGTGATGTCAAGTTCTTCTAGCTCTTCAAAATTTGATAGAGGAATACCCAGCTTTTCCGCTTCTTCCTGCGTGCGAACAGACGTGGGAATAGCAACGATGTCAGATAATTCACCTGACGCTAGTTTCTTACCAATACTACGCACCGCCCAGATCGCTGTGCTACCGGTACCTAATCCCACACGCATGCCGCTTTCTACAAAATCGGCCGCAAATTCACCAGCCTTTTTCTTCAATTCAGTTTGATCCATATTGTAATTTTACTGTTTGGTTGATCTATGCGCTTGCGCGTTTGACATGATCACACTAATCTCTTGAAAAAGCAGTTTAGCTTGATCAGCATTTCAGCTGACAAACTTGAAAGGAGACAGAATGTTAGGAAAGATACTTGATAACTTTGATGATTTTGATGTTGAAAAGGTGATGAAAGTCGTCAATTTGGTTTGGGATAATCGCGAACGATTCATGGAGCTGATTGAAAAGCTGCCGGATATGCTAAACGACACAGGCACCAGCATTGAAGCAGCCGGAGACAGTGCGCTCGCAGCCAGTTCTTTGCTCCTTGGTGATGAAAAATCGGACACTCCCAGCGCAGGCAAAATATCTGAATTGGCGGCCGATGCGCTGGAACGCTGCCAAGTCGAAATCGCTAATGCAGCCAAAATCATGGAAAAGTTTGGGGTAGAAATTGATGACATCCGTATTCCCAGCTTTGAACCTGAATACAAAGAGGTGATGGGATTCAACGTCATCACCGGTGTTGACATTGGTGAAAACCAAATGATCGACAACGCGGCCGACCGTTTGAAAAATGGCTCAGACCGGATGGAAGAAATCAGCAAGGACCTCAAAAATGTGGCGGGTTATTTGCGTCAGTTGGGTGGCACGCTGACCAACACGGGTGAGGGACTCGACAATGTGGGACATAAGCTCAAAGAAAGTGGTGGCACGCTTCGTTCTTTAATTAGTTAAAAGTGTTGATTCAAACATCTGACAGGTTTTAAAAACCTGTCAGGTGTCGAAACGACTTAAGCATTGTAGCTGGTTGAAG
>JBCCSO010000209.1:0-7612 GCA_039199965.1 Chloroflexota bacterium
CTCTGGTTTGCCACTTCTTACTTTTCACTTACCACTTAAATGCTGAACTCCACTCGCTTCCTCAATGCGTTTGTCTCTATCGAAGAATATCTGCGCCAAAAGACCGCCAACCAAGATGGCCATATGGGCTTTTCGCAGATGATTCGGCACGTCGGCAAAAAGGAAAAAGCGGTCAGCACCTTAGAGTATGATCTCAAAGAGTTTGCCCAGTTGCGGAACGCCATCATTCATGAGCGGGCGGGTGATGAAGTGATTGCGGAGCCCAACGATCTGGTTGTCAAAGCGATAGAGCATGCGGCCGAAATGATCACCCGGCCGCCTACCGTTTTTCCTCTTTTTCAAAGACAAGTGATCACCATTCAACCGAACACAATTTTGAGAAAAGCGCTCAAAATCATGAATTCGAGTGGGGTGTCGAAGCTACCTGTCGTAGACAATGGTGCCTGTGTGGGGGTATTGACCAGCAATATTGTCACCCGCTGGCTGGGTGACTGTGTTGAGAATGATGTCATCGATTTCGACGGAACGACGGCCGAAACGGTGCTCAAATTCGGCCGGAAGAAAGACCGTTACACCTTCCTCAGCCGTCGCACCGATCTATTTTCAGCCATTGACATGTTTGAAGATTACGAGCGTAAAGGACAGCGATTACACGCCATCTTGATTACAGAAAATGGAAAGAAAACGGAAAAAATCCTAGGCATCATGACTGTATCAGATCTGCCGAAAGCCATACAGGCGGTGGATCAGTAACAAAGTATGAAGTTTTAAGTAAGAAGTATGAAGTCAAGCCGCACTTTATACTTTTCACTATAAAACTTAACCACTACCATATGCCCCTCTTCTGGCTTGCGCTTTCCTTCCTCACCACGATTCCGGCCAAGCAAATCCCCTACATTCCCGGCGGGCTAGGCAAATCATCCACCCTTTTTCCATTAATCGGGTTCATCATCGGATCGCTCGTTTTGGGCAGCATGTGGCTTACAGAATTGGTCTTGGCAGACCCAATTGTGGCACTCATTGGTTTGCTGGTTTGGGTACTGCTTACCGGTGGACTGCATCTGGACGGGCTGGCTGACTGCTGCGATGGACTGTTAGGAGCGGCACCGGCCGATAAGCGTCTAGATATTCTAAAAGACCCTCGCACCGGCTCATTTGCAGTGATTGGTCTGATCTTGGCCCTTGGGCTAAAGGGCACCGCCATCTACGTGATTCTTGAAACCGGGTCCTCCAATTGGGGATGGCTCCCCTTCCTACTGGCGCCCGTGCTGGCTCGATTTTTGATTTTGCCAACCGCCATCCAGCCGCAGGCCCGGCCGGGCGGTATGGGTTCCGACTTTGCCACTTCCATCACCAAACAAATCATTGGCATGGCAACTATTTTGCCCCTAATGTTGATCGCTACGGGATTTGTTATTGGGGAACCGGCAAAAACCATCGCTGCCTTAATTTTTGCAGGCTTGGGAACAGCTTGGTGGAGTTATCTAGCCCGCACCCGCATTGGGGGCGTAACAGGAGATGTTTACGGTGCGGTCGTTGAAACCAGCGAGATTCTAATTTTGCTCGGCTTTTGCATCACCATATACTAGTTAGAGAGACCCGACAGAAGAGGTTAAAAATGGCGATTGAAAACTTTGAAGAAAAACTTAAAAAATATGCAGATGTGGTTGTTCAAGTTGGATTAAATCTACAGCCGGGGCAACGACTCCTGATCCGGCCGGCTGGATCAGTCGAATCGGTTGCGCCCCTTGTACGTGCAGTTAGCAAAAGTGCCTATGAGGCGGGTTGCCGCTACGTTGATGTTATGTGGTCAGATGAAGATTTGGGGGTTATCCGGTTGGAAAACGCGCCAGATGACTCTTTTAAAGAACTACCAGCATATAAGTCAGTCCAGCTAATGGAGTATGCGGAAAACGGCGATGCATCGCTTGGCATTATCGCTAGCAATCCAGATGCGATGGCGGGGCAAGATCAAGCCAAAATGGCCGCCATGCGTAAAGCGGCATCAAAGGTCATGGCTGACTACCGAAAAATCTCAAGCAGCATGAAGATCAACTGGTGTGGTGTGGGGGCAGCATCTCCCGGTTGGGCACAAAAAGTGTTCCCAGATCTACCGGCCGAAGATGCGACAGACGCCCTGTGGGAGTCAATCTTCAAATTTACTCGCCTTGATCTAGATGATCCGGTTCAAGCATGGAAAGACCACGTCGCCAAGCTAACCGAGCGCAAAGCTTACTTAAACGGCAAGCAGTACAAATCACTCCGCTTGAACGGGCCGGGAACAGATCTGACCATCGATTTGGCGGAAGCCCATATTTGGATGGGTGGCTCTGTTAGTACCCCCGAAGGCACTATTTTTGTGCCCAACATGCCAACAGAAGAAGTCTTTACAACCCCTAATGCCAACGGAGTAAATGGAACAGTCTCTACATCGCTACCGCTCAATTTTAATGGGATGGTTCTTGAAGGGATGAAATTTACGTTTAAAGATGGCGTGATCACAGAGTTTAGTTCAGACACTGGGCAAGAGATGTTTGAAAAGATTTTGGACATGGACCCCGGTGCCCGCCGTTTGGGTGAGGTAGCCTTGGTCCCCAACAGCTCACCTATTTCACAGTCGGGCACGCTGTTCTACAACACGCTATATGATGAAAATGCGTCAAATCACCTAGCGATCGGACAAGCCTATGCGGCCGCGGTTGAAGGTGGCATTCAAATGTCTCAAGAAGAAAAAGATGCGGCCGGAATTAATACGAGCCTCATCCACATTGACTTTATGATTGGATCTGACAAAATGGACGTTGACGGCATCACGGCCGATGGTATGGTTGAGCCGGTCATGCGCGCCGGAGAGTGGGCATTTTAATTTGCTTCTAGCTGCTAGCCTTTAGCTGTTGGCTTATGACCAAAATCGCTAAGACGATTCACGGGAATAAATTACCCTTACCAAACGTTAAAAGCGTTTCACGGCCAGCCTTATGCGCACAACTCTGGTCATTTATTTTTTAGGGCTTGCCAATGGCTAAGTAGACCTTGATATGTTTTCAAAAGACCAGACTGGTCTATAGTCAGCCGTTTTCGGTAATTTACTTAACTTGAATTCTCGCTAAACAATTAAGAATTCAAGTCATGGTAAGGGCGTCCCTTGTGACTCTAGCGAGGAATGCCCCGACCATTCGCATCTTAGCTATTCGGCGCAAGAACCATTAAGTAGATCATGAGTCAAATCTAGGTAAGTGGGAAAAATAGAGTGGACAAATACATTTTGCTGGGGCTCATTGCCACAATCTTTGCGATAGGTTCCCTAACTAATTCAGCCGAAGCAACTCTGCCATCTCAATCATCAGACCTATCTGAGTGGGAGTTTCGCAACGGTGGCTCTTACGTCTCTGGCAATTCCGGCACAATTCAAAATCCCGGCTCTGGCACAGATTATTCTGTCACCTATTGGCGTACCAATCCGGCCGTTATTGATCATGGCAAACAGGTCACATTTGACTTTTACGTTGATCAGATTGATTCAAAAAGCTACTTTTCCCTAATAGCCAACCAACCAGAGTTCGAGCGGATATCAATTCTTGAAACCAACGGCAAGCTGCTGGTCCATATCAAAATAGGAGACAGTGCTGCTCAAAAGATCACCCTACTTTCATCCAGTGATTTTCAAGCCAACCGCTGGTATTCAGCCGCTTTCACAGTTGATGACACAAATGGATTCTCAGTCGAGGTTGAAGATCGAGATAATCCAACTGTAAACGGCTTTTATCAGTTGCCAAACAATCAAATGTCGGCCGGGGCCACTTGGTATTTTCAAGGATGGACCTACCAGCACACAACCTACCTAGATAACTTTAGCGTAGTAGACGGAACATCTGGCAGCCCCACATCTACCCCAACATCAGCTGTACCATCAGAGTGGGAGTTCCGCAACGGTGGCTCTTACGTCTCAGGCAATTCTGGCACAATTCAAAATCCCGGCTCTGGCACAGATTATTCGGTCACATTTTGGCGTGCCAGCCCAACGGTTATTGACAGTGGCAAGCAAGTTAAGTTTGATTTCTACGTTGATCAGACCAATTCAAAGACCTATCTTTCTCTATTGGCAAATCAGACAGAATACGAACGCATATCAATTCTTGAAACCAACGGGAAACTGCTGGTTCACATCAAAATTGGTGACAACGCAGCGCAAAAATTCACCCTGCTATCGGGCGGAGATTTTCAAGCCAATCGCTGGTATTCGGCTGCCATTACAGTTGATGATACCAACGGATTTCTAGTCGAAGTTGAAGATCGAGATAACCCGACCATAAGTGGATCTTATCGATTGCAGAACGGTCTTACATCAGCTGAAGCGACATGGTATTTCCAAGGCTGGACCTATCAGCACACCACGTTCCTTGAAAATTACAGCGTTGATGCAGCCCCAGCCAATCCAACACCAACACCGGCCACACCTTCTGATTGGGAGTTTCGCAACGGTGGCTCTTACGTCTCTGGTGATTTTGGGGTGATTCAAAATCCAGGTTCCGGCATAGATTATTCGGTTACATTTTGGCGTGCCAATCCAGCAACTATCGATGATGGCATGCAAGTTTCGTTCGACTTTTATGTTGATCAGACCAACTCAAAGACCTATCTTTCTCTGTTGGCAAATCAGACGGAATACGAACGCATATCAATTCTGGAAACCAATGGCAAGCTATTAGCCCACGTTAAAGTTGGAGATAGTGCGGCCCAAAAGTTTACTCTGCTGCCAGCCGGAGATTTTCAGGCCAGTCGCTGGTATTCAGCCGCTATCACGGTTGATGATACAAATGGATTTTTAGTAGAGGTTGCAGATCGGGATGACCCCACAGTGAACGGATCATATCAGACACAAAGCGATCTCATGTCGGCCGGAATAACCTGGTATTTTCAAGGATGGACTTATCAGCACACCGCTTTTCTCGACAACTATGCCGTTGAAACAAACCAAATTGATCCAACAGCTACCCCAACAGCTACCCCAACGTTTACACCAACACCGCTCCCCAGCAGTACACCAACAGTGACATCGACCCCTTCACCAACAGCCACGCCAGAAGAGCCATCCTGCGGGTTGCTTGAACAAGAAGCGGAAACGGCCACAGTATTCGGCCGCATGACAATTGGGAACGACAGCCGCGCAAGTGAGGGACAGTTTATTCACATTCCAGACGGAGCTGGAGACAACTACAACTTCTCAGGCACCAGTCCAGATCGTGCAGAATTTTGCTTTGAAATCACAGAGGCTGGAAATTACAGTATCTCGGCCGTTGTTTCATCAGAAGGTGGCTCTGCCCTCAGCGACTCCTTCTACGTCCAAGTCAACAATCAACCGTTCGGTGGCTATTTGTGGGATGTCACCTTAAGCGATGATTTTGTTCCCGATCACGTCAGCGATCGAGGGGGAGACAACAAGATCATCGTGCCGCTTGATGAGGGTGAAAACACGGTTTCTGTCCATCTGCGCGAAGATGGCACAAAGCTGGACAGGATAGCCCTTGAGCGTGAAAGTGACGAACCAACACCCGAAGCTATGCCCGTTGTTGCATCGTTTAACAGCAGCAACGGTGCCCCACTGGGCCAAGGCTCAGTCATCATGCACCAAGGGTATTTGTTTATGCCTAGCGGCAAAGACAGCGGCCGCCCCGGCGGAGGGTTCAGCTTTTATGACATCAGCGATCCAGCCAATCCATTCACCGTCACGGAAAAATTTGACAGCATTACCTTCCCCATGCGTGAGCCCCACACAATCGGCGTTCAGGATGACACATTTGCCCTCCAAACCACGGAAGGCGTTATGTTTTGGGACATGAGCGACGTCAGCAACCCAGCGCTAATTACTCACATGGACTTGCCTGAAATTCAAGAGGCAGATTACGGTGGCTCATGGTGGCTCCACTGGCAAGCTCCATATTTATACGTAGCAACCCTAAATAATGGCCTTTACATTGTCAACGCGGCCGACCCAGCCAACCCGGTTTTGGCCAATCGCCTACTACCGGGAGATTTAGGGATGGCACCGCGCGGGGTCTTCTTGTTGGGTAACATAATGGTTACTACCCAGAACAATCGGGTCAAAACCTTCGATGTTAGTGATCCAGTAAACCCTGTTGCCCTCGATTTCGTCAATACGGCTAGTGCTTACAGTTGGCTGCTGCACGGTGATTTGGTGCTGGGTGCGGGTGATGGGCAGCAGCTCATCGTTGTCAGTATTGCCGATCCCACCAACCTTGTAGAGCTTTCATCAGATGCGGTTTTAGGCGGCCCCGGGGCCTACCTGACGGTTCAAGACAACTTCGCCCACGTGGGTGCATCCGATCACTACATTAAAATCGATATCGCTGATCCGGCCAATCCGGTCGCAGTTGGACAGGGGAGCAGCGGGCTTTCCGGCCGGGACGAAGACTTTGCCACCGCTTTGGGCAACCTCGTTTTTGTGGGCAATGACCATGAAAACGGGAGCGTTCTGCTCCAGCATGATCCCAATCCCGATACAACCGGCCCCGCCGTCGTCAGCATGAGTCCCACCGATGGAGCCACTAATCAGGCCACCTCATCTCGCATCGGAATATCTTTTAGCGATCTAATTGATGTGGCAACTTTGGATACCAGCAATCTGGCTGTCCAGCCGGTCATTAACGGAACTGCCGGTCCGGTTGTGAGCGGTATCTTTAGCCATCAGTTCGGACTGGTCAATTTTGCACCCAGCTCCCCACTCATCCCCAATACAACCTATCAGATCACCTTGTTAGCAGGCGGCGTAAAAGATGTAAGCGGCAACGGGACACCAACCCAGTTTGTCAGCACCTTTACCACGGGCGCAGACAGTGGCAATAACGCAAACCCGCCCGTCATCAACAGCGTCACGGCCAGCACCGTGCAGCCGTTTGAAGTAAACCAAGCGGTTACCCTGTTTGTAGATGCCAGTGACCCTGACATGCCGCTTGAGATTTTGTGGAACTTTGGAGATGGAACAATTCTCGATTGGAGCAGTAGCCAAAGCAGCGTTGCGCACACCTTCTCAGCCGCTGGCAACTACTCCGTTTTGGTCCGGGTCCGCGACGCCAGCGGTGCCAGCTCAGCCACAATCTACAATGTCAGTGTAGCGGAACCGGCCCCACAATCGCAGCCGCAGCAGGCCTCTCAGCTTGCGCTAGATGACGGCCGTCGACAGCTTTGGGCCGTCAACCCAGATAACGACACCGTCACCCTCATCCACGCAGATAATCTAAATATCATTCAAGAAATTGCCGTTTGTGACCAACCCACAAGCGTTGCGATAGATGGACAAGATCAAGTTTGGATCACCTGTCAAAAAGCAGATCAATTGCGCGTGCTTAGTGCGGCTGATGGCAGCCTGATTAGCAATTTAGACATGCCATACGGCTCTGGCCCGGTTAGCATCGTCTTCACCCCAGATGGAAGCACTGGGTACATGGCCGAATACGCCAGCGGCCGCATTGTTGAGATCAACCCATCCACCCGAACAGTCACTAGCGGATTTGTGATTGGCAACACGCCTCAAGCGCTGGCTATCAGCGGCGATGGGAACCAACTGCTCATCAGCCAGTTTATTTCCCCAGAC
>JBCCSO010000210.1:0-7596 GCA_039199965.1 Chloroflexota bacterium
AAATGGTAGCTGTACAAGTCCAACAACCAGCATACCAAAGAGCGCTGCACCTGGCTTACGAACAACATACGGAATGAAAAGAGCGGTAAACATGACGACGCCAATCAGGGTTCTAGCGGCGATGGGGCCCAAAGCGGCACCGCCTGCCGAATACGCATAATCGATCACCGTGGCCAATATAGCCAACACCATACCCAAGATTGCAACGATCATGATGTCACGTGTTTTCCAAGATTTTAAATTCATGCGATTTCTAAGTCCTCTTCCTGTGTGAGGTAGCTTTGGAGGGCCCCACTCTTGCGCAGCCCGTCCCCAACCAAAACAATCAGCCAGCCCCCAACCAAACCAGCCACTGCGCTAATGGCTAATACAGCAACGAGCGGACCGAAGGCAAATGCCCCCAAATTAGACGGTGCCCAAATGAGAGCGACGCCAATCAGGTTGTATATGAGTCCTATGGTCATCATAAAGGGTAAAGAGTAGTTTTGATAGCGGCCGATAGCGTATGATGCTTCAGCCAGCACGGCTCCGATCATGTAGCCAAAAAAGACGGCTAGTCCGGCCGGAGCAAATGGAGCTGAAACCAGCCCCATAATAATGCCGGACACAATGGAAGCTCCCGGCCGCCGCACAAGATACTGGGCCATATACACAATCAGGATGATGAGGGGAGACATCAGCCGATGTCCATATACGCCGATGACACCCACCACAATTTCTCTCAGCCAGCCAAAGACCGCCGTGAACACAACCAGTGCCAGAGAGATGACGACTAAAACCAGAATGTCACGTGTTTTCCAAGATTTTAAAAATTTCATAGTGCTTCAATCTCTTCATCCATAGATTGGTTGATTTGAAGCACACCGCTGTTGAGCATCCCGTTTCCAATCATGACCGTAATCCAGCCCGCAAGCGCCCCAATCACCATGCTCATCAACACAATCACTCCGATTCCAACTGCATTAAGCGACCCAACCTGCTGCGGCACCCAAACGAACGCCAGCGTGATGAGGTTGTACAGGATAGTCAAAATCAGCATAAAGCGGAGGGTATAGTTGCGATACCGGCCGCTGGCAAACATAATCTCAGCGATGACTCCACCAATGATGAAGCCCACCATAGACACAACCCCAAACGGTGAGAACGGCAGCTGCAGCAAACCGGTTAACAGAGAGCCAAAAATGGAAGCACCCGGCTTGCGAATAAGGTATGGAATGATAAATGTGATGAGGGTGCTGGACAGCATTGAAATGCGATTACCATATGCACCTAGCGATGCCTCTAAGGTGGCGCGCAGTGGGGATGTAACGACGGTCAGGGCTGCGACTACGACAGCCAGTGCGACCAAAATGAGAATGTCGCGGGTGGACCACGATTTGAGACGTTCAGAAAGTGACATAATGTTTTACCGCCGGTTACCAAGCAACCCGCTTTTTTACTACTAGTGCTACGTCAAGGATGGATAGATGGAAACTCTTGACGTAGCCTACAGTGGTTTGTCTTGCAGATATTTCCATCACGTCATGATTGACAAACCACTAGCTTTTGGGCTGATGTTTGACCAAACAACTATTGCTAGCTGATTGCTTGGGACAAACACTCAAGGCTTCGCCATTTTCAAGTAGAAACTCAACAAAGTAACTTGGGCGAAGCACCATGTACAAACAAATGAGTTTTACCGGGTGCTGTGGTCGGCGTCTCGTCACGGTGAGAAACCGGCTCAACTTGTTGGGCTAAAAGTTGAGCTGAATGGAATATAGTTCCATGCGTAAGCGAAGCAACACCTACAGTACGCCCTTCACTTTTTGCTTGTTTGTACCTAGATTCTCTTTAATCAGATCATCTTATCCAATGTAAGACCATGGAAATGGTTAAAACAATTTTTACCCTAGGTTCAATTTTCTCCGATCACTTTATCGCAACAGTCATTTTTGATTGATTGGATGCAGGCTAGCTCTGGACACCGGCACAATCAGAGTGATCCGCGAAGCTTAACTAGACGAACAGATTGCGTTTTGCGTTATGGTGTGTCATGGAAACTCTTTCCACAAAAAACAAAATAAATGGCTATGGCCGATTCTGAATAAGCCAAATCCCACCAATATTGGTCAAAAGCAGGCACAGCAAGAACATTGAGCCGCGTGCTAATACCAATGCGATATTTGTGGAGTTGGTAAAAATATTTGCGATTATATTTGTTGCTCCAATCGCTCCCAAAACAGCCAGCGATGTAGTTATAATCATCGCCCAGTATGTTCTGCTTTCATGACGGCCGATCCATCCAAAAATAGCAATCGGGACTCCCAAAAATAGGGGAATGAAGATGGTCATGCCAGATGTGTCGGTCAGAAGGCTGCTCAGTAAAGAAACAACAATGAGTAGTAGCCCTATCTTGATGGTGGTATTTGCTACATATGCGTAAGTATTCATATTTAATGTGTTTGCAATTAACGAATATGGCCTAGTGTTTGTCCTAATTTGGAACCAAGCAAATATGGCTGGGTGAAATCTTAAAAAAACACTTAAAGGCTCGTCATTTGGAAACAGCTATCGCGCAAAAGAAGTTTGGCGAAGCACTAGTAGTCGTCCAAAATGTATTCGGCAAGCGGGTTCGGCGTTGGTGATTCTTGACCCAAAATAATCTCAAACAGATTATCCAACACTATATTTGCACCACCTACGTTCCAACCAGAAACCCAGATGCTGAATTCAACTTCGTAGACTTGATCTTTCTGCACAGATGGCAGTAATTGCCACAATGGGGTATCACGGGCCTCGGCTAGTGCTCCGGCCTCATCTTCATTGCGAGCCACGACAAATAGATAATCACTTGAAAGCTGGTCAAGCTCTTCTAGGGATGTGCGATTACGCGCGGGTAAATCTTCATAACCTTCCGGCATGTTAAGTCCAGCATCCTTTACCAATTGAGTGATGAAGTAGTTGTTGGCATAGATATTGAACAAGCTTGCCCGGCTGCGGATGATTGCGATTGTTTCAGTTTCATGTCGGCCGGTTGATTCATAGGCCTCACGAAACTCGGCTAGTCTTCGATCAAAAATGGAGACCAGCACATCTGCTTCAGCACGTTTGTTGATGGCATCCCCAACAAATTGAAGATGCTCATCCCATTCGGCCGATGTAGCATCACTGAGTGCTATCGGAGCTATAGCAGCGAGCTGAGCTTCAGCATCGCTCAACCAGCTAATGTTCTCGAGACGGCCGACCATTAGATCAGGGCTTTGCGCTAAAATCGCTTCATAGTTTGGCCCATCAGAATCGCCCATACTGGGGATTGTTTGGTGAGGATAGCTAAAAAAAGCGATGGTGTCTCTGCGGCCGTAATCCACAATACCGATTGGTTCAACCCCCAGTGCGATCATGTCTACGGCCGTGCCTACATCCAGCGCAATAATCCGCTGCGCATCTTCTGGAACAAGTACTTCCCGCTCACCCGTGATAATTGTGCGCGTGGGGCCTTCAATTTGAGCCGGTTCAGGAGAACTGCATGCCACCAAACAGAACAGCACCATTGATGTAACTACGATCCAACTTACTGATCTATGTTTCATCTTTAACCTTTTACCTTTAACCTTTCTAATGTCTTGACGGTGTACTGAGGATATGGGTGGAGCTTCTCTCCATTGGTTTTGCCAATGGTGGGAATAGGCGCAGCCCGCTCAACGTTTGCCCGATAGCCATCCTTTTCACCAGCCCCATCAACAAATTTGAGTTCAATCTCGACCCAGTCTGGATGTTCATTTTCGTCGTCTTTCGCAACAATGGAGGCTGATTTTTTGTAGCTAAACCAGTCCCATCCTTCCTGCTACCACATATTCCGTTCGGCCGCGTGGGCATGCCCAAGCGGCAACGCGGCCCAACCGCGATAGTGACCGCGTAGGGCTGCCGGATCGCCGTGGCGCTCAATTATTTGAGCCGCTTGTTTTTCCTCGACATATGCCCAGTAGTCGCCTGTTGGAAAATCCATCAGCGTAGGGGCAAATAGATGGCCTCCAAAACGGCTCACCCGCCAGATTCGTAGCTGATCGCTGCCATATTTTTTCTCGAGCTTTTTGAACACCGGAATACCAAAGCGGGCGCAGGCGACATCTACGGTACCGTGGGTGCACACCATGATATCCCGGATTTGATCCCCGTTTGGAACCTTGTTTGGTGCAATCAGCAGCGGCCGATGGGGAAACTTGCCCGTTCTTTGATACTCCTCAAACCAAATTTCGCGCAGCTTCAACGATCCTTTGGTCAGCACACTCTCATCTGAGAACATATCGGCCCTCTAAGGAAACGGAACCTCTGTCATCACGTCATCTTCAAAACTGCCAGCATTTCCGGCCGGATCGATCCCTTGCTGCATCGCCACCACGTTGCAATATAGATTTGGTTTGCTTTTGCATTCTGTTGCCGTTGTCATTGTTCTAGTCAGCCCAAGTTGGGTGGTTGGGGATCTGAATTCAGATCAGTAATGGTGTCCCTTTTGCACGCCCAGAAGTTTCACCACTACCAAATCTTTTACGCTGGCTGGACACCAACCCGGTTCCAGACAGACGTAAAACTATCCCATGTGACCCACATCACAATGCCGCAAAGGATCAGAATAACGACATCTTGAATGATGCCTAAGTATTCACCCACATTAAAATTGGTGTACATCGCACCCAGCATCACAATAGCAATGAAGTCTGCTCCCCAAAAACGCAGTTTAGGAATCCAGAGCATAATCACGGTTACGATCTGCAGTGCACCGATAAAATACATAAACCAAGGTTGATACCCATACAGTTCCCAAGCTTCAACCCATTCCTGCATCCCGATGAGCTTGGTGATCCCTGACGAGCCGATCATAAAAGTTAGGAACGCTAAGACCAGATAGAAACCGACATTCTTCCAATTTATATCGCTCATGCGGTGACCCCCATTTCATCTTTCATCCATGCTTCTGCGTCCTGCAAGTTAAAAAACATGTCGCCAGGAGCCCCCATCATTTTGGGCATGCTGCGTCGCGCAATCGGCCGCATCATTTTCATAAACATGCCACCGTTTGGCATAACCATCGCAATACCTGAACACTGTTCTCCAATGCGCGGCCGGTTTTCCTTCAACCATTTGTTGGACAGCTGCTTCGCCTCTTTGGTGCGTTTAGAAGCTTTAGCCTCATCACCGCTCATGTCATTGATGTAGATCATGCCAAATTTCCCCGGCTGCGTTTCAGCATAATCGAGTAATGCGTCCATTTCAGTGTTGTATTCTTGCATGGCTTCCAAGGTTGCGATCGCATCCACTTCAATATAAACCATGGGCCATTTTTCTCTATCAATTTTGATCATTTTACGTTCTCCTTTTGTTCAAAAATTGTTGTTTGTGGAAAGGTAAAGCTAAATCCGTACCAGCGGGAAAAAAGCTGGTTCGGCCGACTACCGTCCTCACGTTCTGCATAGGGTGATCCATCTTGTTTGGAAACACCAATAATTAAATTTTGTCCTTCAAAATCATCTTCTACCGGTTGTTCTTTGATCAGAGACATCGGATAAAATTTCGCCATGTTACCCTCAAAAACACCCAGCCCCGTTGTCATTTCCGGTAGCCGATCATCAACCTCTCGATCCATTGTGTCTTTGAAGCCGGGTGGATACTGACCCTTCCACTGATCTACCCGGCCGCGATACCGAATTTGAAAGTAAAGGTACATAATCCGATGGAATAATGATCGTTTTTGAATGCCACCCTGCGCAAACTGGATATTAGGGTCAGATTCGAGCGCAGTGGACACATCAGTAATGTTCACGCTCCAGACATCTAGCTGATGTCCTGCCAATGGCCCATGAACACCTTTACCTGTGATGTGATCCCAATACGTTCCAGTCTCTTCGTCCCTGAGCAAAATGAGCCCGTTGTACAGCCCGCCTGCGTGGAAATTGTGAACTTTCCCGTTGATAATGGGCGTCAGACCGACGCCGCTGGCACAAACGCCTCAAAAACTAACCAGATAGGGTTCACCGGCAAGCTTACCTTGGGCTAAGTGATGATAAGAAAGCTGACGGATCAAAAATGCGATTTTTTGGCCGTTCCGTTCGGCCGTTAAGATTTGCGCATTATTTGACAGCTTAGCCTCTTGCAGTGGCTGAACATTTCTCTCAACGATCAAAGGCTGAAAAATTGGTTTGCCGCCCAATGCAGCCCGTTCTGTGTCAAAGTTAGAAGTTGTAACAGTCATAGTTGTTAGTTAGTTGGTTTGTTAGCCTAGACAAAGATTAAAAGCTGCGTTTACTATCTGCCCCTTGCAACCTGCAACTTAATTCTCACTTAAATTTTCTAAAACATCCTCAACGATGGCATTCGCAGCTAAGATTCCACCGCTGATCCAATAATCTGGCATTTCATACACGCTTTCGTTTTTGACAGCATCTAGACTATTCCACAACCGTTTTTCATATAGCTTCTGCAGTGCAACTGGTGAGCTTTCGCGCATTTCGGTGCCTGCACCAAACGTGTAAATATTGATGTTGTCTGCATCAGCCAGACGGTGAAAAATTGATGAGCTGATTGGCGTCTTACACTTTCCACAATCGCACTTCTTGCTGCGCCGCCCACATGGCCGCATATCGACCGCTGGTGTCTAAAAGTTCACTGTGGGTGCCGCGCTGCACAATTTCGCCGTCTTCCAGCACAAGAATTGAATCGGCCGCCACCACCGTTGATAGACGATGGGCAATCACCACAACCGTCTTGTTTTCAACTAAGGTGTCGATAGCCCGCTGCACGGCCACCTCACTTTCAGTGTCTAGAGCAGATGTAGGTTCGTCGAGCAACACGATGGGGGCATCTTTTAAGATGGCCCGTGCAATTGATATCCGTTGACGCTCCCCGCCTGACAGGGTGCCGCCAATCTCACCAACTGTGGTTTGATAGCCGTCCGGTAGGCGAATAATGAACTCATGGCAGTTCGCAGCCCGAGCAGCGGCCGTAACCTCTTCATCGGTCGCGTCCGGCTTGGCCATGCGGATGTTGTTTTGAATCGTGTCGTCAAACAAATAGACATCTTGGAAAACAACAGAAACATGCTGCATCAGTTCCGCTTGGCTAAGCGAGCGAATATCAACGCCGCCAATCAGAACCCGTCCCTTCTGCGGATCAGCGAAGCGGGTAATCAGCTTGGTAATTGTCGTTTTACCGCTCCCGGATGGGCCAACTAGGGCGGTTAAGCTCCGTTCCGGCAAATGGAAGGTTACATCTTGTAGGACCTGTTCTTCCCCTTCATCTTCGTCTCCAGCATAGGCGAAATCGACTGAGTCAAACGCAATGTCAAAGGTGTCAATAAGGGTGCTCTCACCCGTCTCAACCGTTGGCAAAGGTTCTACATCCATCAGCGCATCCATCCGCTCTAAACCGGCCTCCATAAAGTCAAACATGGTCGATATGTTAGCAAAAATAGAAAGCGGTTCAGCAAAGCGGATCGACATCGCTAAAAGTGGGAAAAGAATGGCGAGTTGGAGGGTGCCGCCTAAGAAAAGATATGCCCCTAAAGCAACCACAAACAGAATACCACCCTGAATCAAAACGGAGATCGAAATGCTGGGCACAATG
>JBCCSO010000211.1:0-7552 GCA_039199965.1 Chloroflexota bacterium
CACTACTTGCCCGTGCGATGCGGATCAAAATGGCACAATTGACGATGGCGGCTATTTCTTAGAAGTGGCTGAAAGATACAATCAGAATGGGCCGCTGGCGTTGAACAATGCGGCCTCCATCTTTTCAGTAACGTGGACTCTATTTGGTAATGGCATCAATTTAAGCTGGAATGACGTAGGGGCTGACATTTACGAAGTGTGGTGGGGGGATGAAAGCGTTGCAGCCGGAAGCAACTGCGGTGCTACCAACAACTGCACCCAAACTACAGGAAACTCATTTTCAGAAGTGTTACCTCAAGGTGTAAATGATCGCTATTATCTTGTTGTGGCTTGGCAAAACGGGGAAGTTATAGCGGAGTCCCGAACCTACAAGTCGGTTAGGTTGACAGACTTTATTTACCTACCAACCATATCTCGCTAGTAGTTCGAGTGATGAGATGATAAAACAAAAGTTGATCTTTTGAATCCAATCATCTCATCCACAACCTATCTCTGCCCAGTTGTCTGGAATGTAGACGGGACGTTGCGACGGATAGCATAAATAAACGTGGAGATTGTTTCTTGAACCAGCGCAGCTTGTCGAGTTCGATCACTGCGCCAGCGCACAGTTTGAGTTGGAGATGATGCAGCAGATAAGTCAATATCGCGCGCAATCCATGTTGCACGCAGCATGTGATAAGGGGTACTAACGATCAGATAGTTGCTTAGACCGGCTGTTTCACCAATTTCCTGAGCAAAGCGCAGATTTTCAATGGTGCTGGTTGATTTATCTTCTAGCAAAACATCGTTTGGATCAACACCGCGACTAATCGCGTAGTTTGCAGAGACCTCAGCCTCGCTCAGTGTGTCGTTCCGGCCGATGCCACCTGTAAAAATGATTTGCTCAACAACGCCCTGATCATAAAGCAGCACCGCATGATCTATCCGGGCTCGCAGAACCGGTGAGGGTCGGCCGCGAAATACGCCAGCTCCTAAAACGATGGCCGCATCAGCCTGCTTGGTCTGATCTTGCTCAGCAAAATCTACAATACGCCACATCAGAGCCGCCGGCGTGATCACACTGATCAAAAATAAAGTAAGGAATAATTTCAACAATAGTCGCATAAAAAAAGGACTCCTTTCTAAGAGTCCTTCATACTTTATTCAACAAATTTTAAGAAAATGTAAATTGAGTATTTGTTTTTAGAGAATATTAATTAGCTATTCAGCGTGCCACCTAATTGAGACGTTCACCGTGTTCGCTTTCGATATTTATGTCCAGTGATTAGGGAGGCTAAGTCCAAGTACTAAAATAATCCCCAGTCTCCACCTGCACCCTCTTCCATCATTGATGGATCCCATAATTCTGTACCGATTTCGACTTCAACCTCTTCACCCATTGCATTTTTACCAGTGTAACGGACCTGCTCAATGATGGCTGGACCATAAGGGCAAAACGGGGTGGTTAAAATCATCGTGATTTTTGGTTTGTCGCCCGAAAAGTCTAAATTGCGAACTAGGCCAAGCTCAACAATATTTAGACCGATTTCTGGGTCGATGACGGTGCGCAGGGCCTCTGTTAATTGTTCTTCGCGTGAAGCTACCATAATTAATTTTTCCTTTTAAATAAGCATCCAGTCTAAACAGGTGCTTTAATTTTGAACTGACAGCATGAGTCACCGTTAAGCATACACCCACTCTGTTGGAAATCCGTATCCAAAACAGTTTTTATTAGCTTTTTATCGAAAGAGCAAACTTCTGAATGAGCTTCACCAATTGCCAGCCAAGGGCAACCAAATTCAGTTAGCTGGTACCCATCATTCGTTTTCTCCCAACGAGACATGAAACCCTCTTCTCCTAGAAGGTTGACCAGAAAGTCCAACCGATCTTCGAAGGGGAGCCCCTCAAATTGTGCAGAATTCTCAACCGCGATTCGGTCGGCAACAGCATTAAAAATAGATTCCACAATTTCGGGTGAAAATCGTTCTCTCAGTTCCTCAAGAAGTAGATTGCTTAAGCGAAAATAGTTTTTTGGGAAAAGCTCTTCTCCTGCTTGGCTCAAACTGTACGTGAAATGAGGCCGACCTACAGATCTGCGAACAGGAGTCGCTATAATACTACCATCAGCCAATAGAGCGTTTAGATGATGACGTACCGTCACAGGTGAAACTCCAGCCGATTGCGCCAGTTGATCAACCGTTGTTGAATGAAGCTCCTTTATAGAATGAAGTATTTTTTCTCGAGTACTGTTTGGTTTAACTTGAACTTTTTTTCGCACTTGTTTCACGATAAAATTCCATCTGCTTGCTCAAAAAGTATAACAAGAGACTACAGGGGAAGTCAATTAAAGTTATTTTTATCATAAATATAATAAAAATGGTTTTCTAATAATTGCTTTGTTATACTTTTGTCCAATTATGGAGCCAATCAACAACTTTTTTCGAATTACATGATGTACGTAAATAAATGTGCTGCTTGCGCGTATATCGAACAAAATAGAGTGGTTTAACTCAGGTTAAAAAGATTTTTATCGCCTGATATTTAAACTATAAATTGATTATGAAAGGAGATAGTGAGACCATGAGTATCGCTCTTGAAGTCAAAGATCTTCACGTTTCTGTTGAAGATCAACCAATCTTGAAAGGTGTAAATATCACCATTAATCAGGGAGAGGTGCACGCCTTGATGGGTCCTAATGGATCGGGCAAAAGCACTCTAGCTTATACACTTGCAGGCCATCCATTTTATGAGCCGACGGCCGGTGAAGTTAACTTCGGTAGTGAAGACCTGCTTGATATGGATCCAGACGAACGCTCGCGCGAGGGTATGTTTCTGGCGTTTCAATATCCAGTTGCTATACCTGGTGTGACTGTCGCAAACTTCTTGCGTCAATCGTTAAATGCACGTCGCAAAGCGGTTGATCCAGATGATAAAGGGATCAGCATTCCAGAGTTCCGTCGTTTGCTCAAGTCTAAAATGACCGAGTTCAATGTAGACCACAAGTTTGCCGGACGGTATCTAAACGATGGTTTCTCTGGCGGTGAGAAAAAACGCGCTGAAATTTTGCAGATGGCCGTTTTAGAGCCGAAGATGGCCATCATGGATGAGACTGACTCTGGTCTGGACATTGACGCACTTAAAATCGTTTCTGACGGTGCGAACCGGTTAAAAGAGTCGTTGAATTTAGGGATGCTTGTGATTACTCACTATCAGCGCTTGCTAAACTACATTAAACCAGATTATGTACACGTCATGCTTGACGGCCGCATCGTTGAAAGCGGTGGACCAGAATTGGCTTTAGAGCTTGAAGCCAAAGGGTATGATTGGATTCGTGACAAACATGCTGCTAAGGCAGCTGCTTAGGGCTTTTGGCTATCAGCCAGTAGATTCTTGACTTAAAAATCAATGGTTGAATGGTATATGCCATTGGTTACGAACGGAGAAACTTATGTCTAGCAACTTGAACCCAGAAATAGAATTAACTGAGGAAGAAATTGTAGCGGAAGTAAATTCTGACTACGCTGAAAAGTACGGCTTTGCAGATGAAGAAGACTATGTTTACAAGCCGGAAAAAGGAATTAATGAAGAGTTGATTCGCCACATTTCAGCTACGAAAAACGAGCCGGAATGGATGCTTCAGATGCGTCTTGATGCATATCAGCACTTCCTTGAGCGGCCGATGCCAGATTGGGGCTCAGACCTGAGCGCGATTGACTTTGATGACATTTACTACTACATCAAGCCAAATGAGCGTCAAGGTGATACGTGGGAAGATATCCCCGGCTATATTAAAGACACTTTTGACAAGCTGGGTATTCCCGACGCGGAGCAAAAATATCTATCAGGTGTTGCTGCTCAGTATGAGTCTGAAGTTGTTTACCACAACATTAAAAAAGACCTTGAAGAGAAAGGTGTGATTTTCTTGGGTATGGATGATGGTTTAGCCCAGTATCCAGATCTTGTGAAAAAGTATTTTGCCCAGATTATTCCTATTAATGACAACAAGTTTGCTGCCCTAAATACGGCCGCATGGTCAGGTGGCTCATTTATCTATGTTCCACCTGGTGTAAGCGTTGAGATGCCGCTACAGGCTTATTTCCGCATCAATGCGAAAAATGCGGGACAGTTCGAGCGCACATTGATCATTGTTGATGAGGGTGCTTATGTACACTATGTAGAAGGATGTACAGCACCGATTTACTCTTCAGACTCACTCCATTCGGCTGTGGTTGAAATTGTGGTTTTGAAGAACGGCCGTTGCCGCTACACCACCATCCAGAATTGGTCGAACAACGTGTACAACTTGGTGACCAAACGTGCTGTGGCCAAAGAAAATGCCACTATGGAATGGGTGGACGGCAATCTTGGTTCGAAAGTTACCATGAAATACCCTGCTGTAATTCTTGAAGAACCGGGCGCACATGGCGAGATTTTGTCAATTGCGTTTGCTGGCACTGGACAGCATCAAGATGCTGGTGGGAAGGTCGAACACTATGCCCCAAACACAACCAGCCGGATTATCTCTAAATCGATCTGTAAAAACGGTGGTCGCTCATCTTATCGTGGTCTGCTTAAGATGGATGAAACTGCGAAAGACAGTAAGTCAAACGTTGTTTGTGATGCTCTGCTTTTGGACCCTGAAAGCCGTTCAGACACCTATCCCTACATCGAAATTGATAACAAAGATGTGACCGTAGGCCATGAGGCTTCAGTTTCTAAAGTAGGGGAAGAGCAGTTGTTTTACCTGATGAGCCGCGGCATTAGTGAGGAAATGGCGAATACGCTGATCGTGAACGGGTTTATCGAGCCGCTCGTTAAAGAGTTACCGATGGAGTATGCGATCGAAATGAATCGCCTCATCCAGCTGCAAATGGAGGGATCTATCGGGTAAGACGAGACACTAGATGAGAGATAAGAGGTTATTCTGCCTCTCCCTCTCCACTCTTTTCTCTCTACTCTCTTTTAAATATCATGTTTACTAAGGAAGCAGTAGAAAAATTATCAGCCCATCTGGGTGAACCAGAGTGGATGCTGCAAAAACGACTGGAAGCGTTTGCGCTTTGGGAAGGAATGAGCCTTCCCAGCACTAGCGAAGAGGCGTGGCGTCGTACCAGTTTGCGTCGTTTCAAGCTCGATAAAATTACCCCCTCACTCAATGGTGGCGGATCACAAGAGATGCCATCGCGGGTCAGTAGTCAGTTGACTGAAACGCCGGCCGGTGGTGAAATTGTTCAGGTTGATGGCGATACTCTGTCATACAGCATAAGTGATGAGTTGAAAGAGCAGGGCGTGATCTATTGCGATATGACCACGGCCGTGAATGAGCACCCTGAACTGGTGCAAAAATATTTCATGACCGATGCAGTTACCGCCGAGGAAGGGTTCTTTGCAGCTCTGCACGGTGCATTCTGGCGCGGTGGATCGTTTTTGTACGTGCCGAAAAACGTGCAAATGGCGGCACCCGTTCACACCTCAACTTGGAACGCTAGCGGTGCAACCTTCTCCCACACCCTCGTGGTGATTGAGCAAGGGGCTGAAGCTGTGTTCTCAGACGAGTTTGGCTCGGAAACCACCAAAGGTCAGTACATGCACAACGGTGCAGTTGAATTAATCGTTGGAGACAACGCCAGTTTGACCTACGTGTCAATTCAAGAGTTCGGTGACAACATGTTCCAATTCACCCATGAACGCGGCCGTGTCGGCCGGGATGGGAAATTAGACTGGATCATGTCAATCATGGGCACCGGGTTGATGAAAGCATTCCAAACGATGGAGCTTGATCAACCTGGAGGCTGGGGACGTATGTCGGGTCTGTTCTTCGGTGACAAGCGTCAGCACTTTGACCTTGATACCCAACAGAATCACAATGCGCACAATACTGTGTCTGACTTGCTCTACAAAGGAGCGATGAAGCACCAAGCGCGTTCAGTGTGGCAGGGGATGATCAAAGCGAAGAAGGAAGCGCAAAAGACAGATGGCTTCCAAGCCAATCGTAATCTGTTGCTTGAGTCCTCAGCACGTGCAGACTCCATCCCCGGTCTTGAAATTGAAGCGGATGATGTGGCCTGCACTCACGCTTCGACAGTAGGCAAAGTAGATGAGGAAGAGCTGTTCTACCTGATGAGCCGCGGTATTCCGCGTGAGCTAGCGTTGCGTATCATTGTGCAAGGATTCTTTGATCCAATCATGCAGCGCATTCCGTTTGAAGGAGTGCAACAGCGGATTGCTGAGCAAGTAATTGAGAAAGTAGGATCACTTGTTGAGTAATAAGATTGTGGTTGAATCGATGATGTGTTGCTGTTGTAACGGTATATCGTCTATGTAATCGGCCGCTTCCGCTGAAATAGGTTAATTTCAAGCAGCTATCTGGCCGGGTAGCTGCTTTTTATTTTGGCTCCTTGAAATCTATGAGTAATTCATTAATCAAATACAGCATTGTTTTCATCGCAGCCATTTTGGTTAGGCTTCCGCAAATCATCAATCGGCCACTTTGGTATGATGAACTACAATCGGTTACATTTTCATCTCAAACCTTGCCTGATTTGTTCGAGAGTGTGAATATTTTCGACGTTCATCCACCCTTTTACTACATCCAATTAAAGACTTGGATGCTGGTGAGTTCTCAAACAGATTGGATTCGACTTAATTCTGTTTTCTGGTTTGTGCTGTCAGCAGTTTTTTTAATTTGGATTACGTCAACCATCTTTCACGAAAAAGCTGCATTTTTTTCCTTCCTTTTCCTTGCTGCATCCCCGTTTTCAATATGGATTTCCAATGTAGTTAGAATGTACTCACTTCTAATTTTTTTAGGGTTGGCTAGCTACTTTCTTTTACATCGATTATTAACAACTGAACAACGTGGTATTGAAAAATTTTTGTTGTATTTGGTTGTTGTCTTGTACTTGTATAGTCATGGCGCGGGTTTCATGATTCTTGTTTCAATGGTTACCTATGTGGCAGCTGAGTCTGCTTTAAACCCGCAAACGAGGAAAAAGCTGATCAGTTTCGGCATACTACTTTTGCTCATTCTTGCATCTTACATTCCATGGCTAATTCGAGCTTATGACACCTCTATTCAGCATGCACTCCCCTCTAGTATCCAATCTTTATCCCAAACCGTGTATACCCTAGTTTTCGGATTTTCTTTTTCTCAAGATTGGTTGCAACTTTTGACGCTTATTTTATTTTTTTTGATCTGTTCTTGGCTGTTGCTGACCTACCCAAACAGTCGAAGTATGTTGTTGGCGTATGTACTTATTCCCACTACATTTTGCATGGTTGTGAGTGCAACATTCCGCTCGATTCTCTTGTACCGAACATTGGCTTATATTTCTCCATTTATTGTGATAACACTAGCAATAGCCGTTGAAAAATTGAACACAAACTTCATTCAGAGACAAAATCAGAGGCAAAATTATCAATTTGGATTTGAAACTTTAATTCTTAGTGTATTTTGTTTCAGCACCTTTTTTCAGTTTTCAGATTTTTCTTACCCTTGGAATTATGATGAAGCAACAAGTTTCATATCTGAGCGATCAACAGAAGATGGATATGTTTATATTCCAAATCAAAA
>JBCCSO010000212.1:0-7501 GCA_039199965.1 Chloroflexota bacterium
ACAACATCCCGCTGATCAGCATTATGCATACCAGAACCCCAAATGTTGATGATTGCTTGGACGTTGTGCAATCCCTCTGGAGCGGGCCGATTGGTGTCTATGCCCATTCAGGCAGTGCGGCTGAATACACCGATACGTGGATATATGAGGGCATTATCCCACCAAATGATTATAAAACAGCCGCTAGCCGCTGGATAGATCGCGGGGTGAGCGTGATCGGCACCTGTTGCGGTTTAGGGGTTGAGCACATAGAGACGTTGGCACCGCTCTTTAAGTAAGCCGAAACGGCCGACCCCCATATTTTCCCAAATTATCAGCGTGATGGCCTCTACCGGTATCACGCAAACGCTGAATATAATCAGCCCATTCTTGTAAATTCTCATTTGCATGGTGAGCACCACCTTCTTTGATTACTCCATAAAATGGATCACCGCGCCAAGCAGTCTGCATTTGCTCACCAATCCATTCATCTAAAAGCTGTAGCCCAACGCCCACCAAGTCTGGCCATGATTCAGCTAAATTTTCAAGCTCATGCGGATCATTGGCCAAATCAAACAGCATGTAAGTTGGAAAATCTTTTAGCCCGGTGTGGTAAGTGCGAATCAATAGCCAGTTTTCCCAACGCACACTCCTTTGACAGCTCCAAGAGCCTTGACTAATAATCAGATTCGGCCGCCCTTGATCTTGATCGCTTGAAAGATCGGTTGCAAAACTACTGCCGTCCCAGCTTGCAGGCTGGGCCTGCCCCACCAATTCCGCCAGCGTAGCGGTTAAATCGATGTGATAGTGCAAGCCATCCCGTTCTGAACCAGCTTGACCATCTGTCAGTCCGGGCCAGCGCACAATCAGCGGCAAACGATTGGTGCACTGATCGGCCGTCTGATGGTCACCCCACACGTTGAGTTCGCCCAAGTTTTCCCCATGATCGGCCGAGATGATGATCGCAGTTTCATCATAAATTCCCATCGCTTTCAGGTCAGCCACCAGCTTGCCGATGTAATGGTCCGCATAATGAATGCCGGTGTCGTACCCATCAATGTGGGCTTTGGCGTCTGCCACCGTTTTGATATGACCGGCTCCCCATATCCACCCGGGGGTGAGCTGATCGGTCCAGCCGGATACTTCGGTGGCGCTGTGGGGGCCAAAACTGGCGTTTTGCTGATCGATCAGCTCTTGGGTAATCCAATCCTCAATCGGCTCATCCGCAAACGGATGGCCATATTCGGCCGGATGATCATATGGCGTATGCGGGTCCCAAAAATTGACGTGCAGGAACCAATTATCATTTTGACCGTTACGCTCTAGCCAATCTTTAGCCGGTGGATACATCTCATCTGCGTTCTCGAGGCCACCTTTTCCGGTGTCATAGGTCTCCGTAAAGCCGTACCAAATCTGATAAGCGGTGTGCCGATTGGGAAAAGGGCTAATACTGGCGGTATGGTAACCTGCTCGGCGCAATACGCTGGCTAGAGTGTTGTCAGCAAAATCTGACCGGAACCGGCGCGTCTCACCCTGAGGCGGCAGGTCAGCAAACAATCCCCCATGATTAACCACACCGGTTTTAAAACCAAACATCCCACCAAAGAAGGCGGTGCGGCTGGACAGACAGGGGGTGTCTGTGGCATACACATTGTTGAAGCGGACGCCTTCGGCCGCAATTTGATCAATGTTTGGGGACGTTTTCCGATGGTAGCCGTAGCAGGACAGGTGATCCGGCCGGAGCGAGTCGATGTCGATGTATAAAATTCTCATAGCTTTTCTTCCTTCAAAGCTACTGATTCTATCAACAAAGACAAACGAAAAAAGGCTAGGAATCGACCGCGGCCGCAGAATTTACCCCAATCAAATTTAATAGTCGGCCGTCAATGATGATCAACCCAATGGCGAGCAAAGCCATCCCCACAAAATGGCGCGGCTCAAGCCGTTCACCCAGCACCGTAAACCCTAGCAGGACGGCACTCACTGGAATCAAAAGGGTTACCAAAAGCAGATTTGTAGCCCCAGCCACCGCCAAAATGCGGAAGTAGATGATGTAGGCCAGTGAGGTTGAGAAAACGGCCAGTCCAATAATCGACCACCAAACGTTTAGACTAGGAGATGGCAGATTCCAAGGTTGATCAACCAGCAGGGCGATGGGAATGAGCATGACGGCCGCGGCCGTGAGTTGGCCAGTTGCCACGACAACTGGAGCAATCCCCATTCCGCTAAACCGACGGCCGTACACGCCGCTAAAGGCATATGAAAGCGTTGCCGCTACGATGGCTAACTGAGCCAGCAAAGCGACATTGCCCCCTCCCAGACCTTCTAAAGCCTGCAAACCAATCATGATCGCTACCCCCGCAATGCCGATGATGACCCCGATTAAGCGTCGGCCGCTGAGCCGTTCATCACTCAAGAAAAAGTGAGCCACCAGCACAGTGAAAAACGGTGTGGTTGCATTTAAGATTGATGCCAATCCGCTGGCGATATGGGTCTGCCCCCACACAATTAGGCTAAAGGGGATGGCGTTGTTCAAGAATCCCATCCCCAGAAAAGCGAGCCAAGCCTTGGCCGAAAACGGCATCCGATGCCCCATGAGAGGAGCAATCAGCCACAACACAACGGCCGCGATTGTGACCCGCATCGCTACAATCGTAAATGGGGGTAAACCTCTAACCGCCACCCCCACAAAAAAGAAAGACCCGCCCCATAAGATAGACAAAATGATGAGCAGCACCCACTCTGTTACCCCCATTGTTTGCTTAATTTCTGCCATCCATCTCCTCCAAAATCTGGTTGGATGGCATTATACGGGGCAGCTAGAGCGACAACAATCTGAAACTTGCCACATTTGCTATGGATACTGCTCCATGCGGAATTCCCAACTAGCCAATTCTGGATGCTCAACCCCGATTTTGGTGAGCATGACTTTGATCTGTGTCCTGTGCTCAATACCGTGGTAGATGGCTTGAATGAGCGAGGTCCAGCTAAAGAAGTGATAGGGGCCATCGTCCAGAATGCGATCATGACGGGTGTGTGGATCAACTTGACTGGCAACTTCAAGCAGTTTTGAGCCTGACAGCTTGACCATCTCGAGCAGCTCATCAATTGATTTTGATTCCCAATCTATATCTTCAGGCCACGGCCGAGAGCCGGTCGCATGCATGACATAAACCCCTTCAGAACTCACTAAATGCTCTAGCGTTTGGCGAATAGTTCCGGGGGTTCCTGCTAATTCGGTTTGCAACTGTTCTTCTGTCAGACTGCTACAAAATTTGAGCATTTCGGTGTTGGCCCACAGGTTGTACTCATAAAATTTATCGATTAAATCTGCTTGTTGATTCATTATCCTAATTCCTATTTTTCGTAGCGGAGAAACGAAGTTTCACCCCCTCGCTACTTTGCTTCCAGCATTTGGTGCTCCAGACCTTTCAGGTTTTCTATTCCTCTCAAGAAATCAAATGAATGCCAAGAAACCTGAAAGGTCTTTGCCGAGAGAGTGCATAACATGATTTAGTTCCCCATTTTTTCGATATTTTTCGACCATTTCTTTTCCAAAAGCTCCCGTTTGTTCGGCCGATTGAGCTTTTCATAAATCTTGATCAATGCCCTAGCCCGTTCAAAGAGCCACTCATCTAGATCACTACGAATATACTTATCTCGAGTTTGACGGATGGTTTGTAAAGCAACAATTGGCTCAAGCTCAATCATAATATCGAGCAGAGCAAAATCAATATGGCCTTCTCGATGATACATTTTGTAGCAGCGAATTTGGTAAGGAACCGCCTTGGTGATGATGATCTCTCTGGCCTCTTGAATTTGGCCGACATGCACTAGGCCTTTGAGCATTTTGAACCATGTTTTGTCCGTAATCGACTTGCTGTATTTCCGCATGAGGGGCAACAGCTCAGCCAACAATTCCGGCCGGGCCTGCACCTCTTGCAGATTCGCAACTAAAGTCAGCGTTAAGCCATTCAGCGGAACAGGTGCAAACACATCCTCAAGTCTAGGAACAAATTCATCTGCAGAAATCGTTGACAAGGTCGTTATAAACGGCGAATTAAAGTTCAAAAACGAGAAAGACTGGGCCAAATCTCTTGGCCCATCATCATACCAGTCTGGTGCCATAATTGGCTCAACAATGCCCTCTGGCAAAACGATTGACCCCATTTCGATAGCTAATTGCTGAACAATCTTCAGAATCATCTGCTCAAAACCCAGTTTGCCATCGTGGCAATAAGGGTGGAATGTGACAATACCCCCTTCATTGGTTAACCCGATCAAACACCGGCCGACGACGCTGCCGTTTTTATTCCGGCCGAAAATGACATGTTTATTGATGTCGGCCGCGTTGACCGTAGTTGAGTAAAAATTAAACGATCCCGGCGAGAGGCAGGTGTTGAAATAGCCCCCCATGTGCAAAAGCTCAATCGGATCGTCTTCAAAATTGATGATCACCGTTTGCCCATTCTCCCCCACCATCCGCTGCGATTCGGGGGGATTTAGCCACGGCTCCATGTTAATGCCCAGCTTGGTTAACCGGCCCACAAACTTCTGATTGGCCGGTTCATGCGCCATCAGCCACGGCCGGGGGCCGCACCGATTAGACAACAGCCTGAACCCTAAATCCCGAAACGGCTGGCGCAGCTTGCGGATATTCGGCAAAAGGAAACTCCCATGCGTAGAGACCAAGGCATCGGGCAGGTTTTTTACCTTTAACTGCTCAGAAAGATGAAAATAGGCAGATTCTTTTAGTTCCGCTTCCCACACATTTAGCATTTCTGAATGGACCAGTCGAACCAGCTTTTTGTTGAGGTTTTCAACTTTTTTGTCAGACAGCGCTTTGGGGGCTGTCTGCCGTTTTTTGAGGTTAACCAGCCGTTTGCTCAACCCCTCGTTTTCAGGCTCAGATTTAACCAATCTTTCAAGATGTTCAATTTCACGACGGAGTTCAGCCGGATCAGGAAATGTTTTCCCCAGTACATTTTCGGTCAGGCTCAAGGTTTTTTCAGCCGAGGTGAAGCTGTTGAGCGTGTTAATAACCGGGTGAAAATCGGCCGGAAAACGGCTCAGCCATGAGGGGGATGGCTTGTGTGCCAGCGCACTAGGTGGTCCCACGGCGAGGTCGGCCGACAGATTCACGTCGATCCGCTTTGACAGCTCGACTAGGCGATTAAAGTACCCGGCCGCGACTAGTTCCTGCACTACATTGACCCATCCCCCATTTTCTAGCTCTGCATTTACTCGGCTGAGTTGAGCAATATCATAATCACTCCGCATGTCTAGGTTTTGCATGATGTTGATAAACAGCTTCCCATTGGGGGACCATTCATGGGCCAACCGGATATTTTTGGGCGTGTACAAGTAGCCATCAAACCCTTCATCATGCAGATGCTTGGTTCTGAGCACGGCCGCCTCCACATCATTCAGTGCGTCTACCAAATCGCAAAATTGGTCAAACCGTTTAACAGTAGGTGGAAATTGCTTTTGAGTTAAATTTGCTCCCCATGCTTGGAAAATCCCTCCCATTTGAGACTGGGAAAACTGACCGTCCCCCAAGCAGTCTATTGGGGTCGATGCGTGCTTTATTGAGCTACTTTTATGCGCTTCACATATGTCTTGCCATAGCAAAAAGCGGTCTGGCTGATTTCCAAACGACTTGCTATAGCGGATATGGGCGGCTGTGAATCCAGCCAGCGTTTGCACAGATACCCATTTGCGCTGCGAACCTATGCAAGAAAGGGCCGTTAGTCTCAGTAATCCACCATTCAAAATCTGTGGCAGTGTCTGTAAAAAGTCTGGAAGCAACTCAAAGAGGTGATGGTATTTTGGGTTTGCCAAGTCTTTTAAGCTTTCAAACACCTTCTCAAAATGGCACGCCACGGGGAATTCCAGCTTAAGCCTTTCAATTTCTGCCATAACTGGCTTGGTGTCGCCTTGGGTGACAGGGGCCTGCTGTTCCCACTGTCGAAATAGCCCGATGGCTTGGCGTTCGGCCGCCAGAACGGCACCATGCCACGCCTCCCACTCATCCAAAAGGGTGTTTGGATACAGCAGGTCAAAAATAGCGAGCGTGCCGCTGCATTTGTTTTTGTTAAGCAGAAAAAGATGATCGACAAAGCCAGCTATTTCAAAATCAAGCTTTTTAGTAGGATAGGTCGGCCGATTCACAATCTTTTGGCGACTCCGCTTATTTTTTGTCATCAGGCTTAGCGTTCTTTGCCAGCCGTTTAGGTAGTCCTCAATCGCTCTGGGCTCACGTGCCAAATGCCACACAAACGGATGGCTGGCCACAAGCAGCAGGCTGTCAAGATTCCGACCGTCTTCCCGCCGGTGCAGCTCCCAAAGCTTGCACATAAACAGGGTGGCGCTGGCAGGACTGTCGCTAAATTTAAGAATGATGCTGAACTTAGCCCGATGGGCAGCGAGCCAGTCCAAGCCATCTTTTAGCAGATGGGGTCGCAGCAGATTCAGCCAGCCAAACGCATCGATCAAAGCCTTTCCTTCTGGCCAGCCTTTTTGCAGTTCAAGCGCCTGTTTTTGCACGTCTGGGTTAAACACGCCCGGCAATGTAAACAGGTCGGCCGGTAGCGGCTCTCCCCTGTGAATGGCCCCTTTTAGCCATTCTAAAAGCTGTGGCAGGTGGCTGTGCCATCGCCCCAAATTGTCTATGATGCTGGGCAGCGCGTGGGGGAATTGATGGGTGAGCTTTGACCAAGTGTAGGTCGCGTCATGCAGGCTCTCGCGGGTTAGATTGATGGCTTCAGGCAGCTTGCCCCGCTCATCTGGAACGCTCATCCAGCGCACCATACCGTCTGCACTGTCTAGCGGGTAACCGGGAATCCAGCCCAGCCGATCCGCCAAGAACATTTTGCCACGGCCGACCCCTCTGCTTTTTTGATGATATTTTCGGCCGCGTATGGGCATTTTATTTACTCGTGGGGCTTTCGCTTGCAAGGAGCACTGAGCCTGTCGAAGTGCGCTCTCGCAGTTGTTGAACTCGTTTAGAGCAAAAGCCCTAACTCATAAAACATCCGAAGTTTTAAAAACTTCGGATGTTTTCTATGCTACTTTCATTTGCATCCATGGGGCGGAATTATGGAAGTTTGCTACAACCGATCCGGGTGGCACCATGGCATTACAAGCCGCGCGGGCTTCATCGCTTAATGACATCTCTGCCACAGGTAGATAATCATCCATAAGCTGTTGGAGAGTGCGGGGGCCAATGAGTGGGGCGGTCACACCGGGCTGATCTTTTACCCAAAGGATGGCGAGCTGCACGGCCGAAATTCCGATCTTTTTAGCCAGCTCAACAAACTGATTGCCGACAATCACACCCGCTTTGGTGATCCGTTCCGCATAAATGCCGCCCCGCAGTGCTGCACGGGATTCGGCCGGATATTTGCCATCTTTTTCAAAGCCCGCGTAACGCCCTGCCAAAATCCCCATCGCCAGCGGTGACCATGGCAAGATGCCAATATCGTGCTTTTGGCACATCGGGAGTAGCTCGTTTTCAATCCGC
>JBCCSO010000213.1:0-7471 GCA_039199965.1 Chloroflexota bacterium
TGACCATTCATATTGTGTTTTTTCACCAATCCACCTTATGGCGGTTCGGCCGTGCTTCTTGCCAAAAGTCAGCACGGCCATTTTTTTACTCTGAGCCTATCAAAAGTCCTTCATCCTTTTCCCTTTATCCTTCCATCTTCACCTCCTTTCTTCGTGACCTCCGTGTCTCTGTGTTGAAATCGCACTCGCCTTCTTCAGATCGAGCCTGACGAAGAGCCACAACCTCATCCGCCAAAGCCAGAATCAAATCATCAACCTTCCACACCCGTCTGGATGGCAAATCTACTGTGTAAATCCCAGCCCGATATTCAAGCAGAACCCGTTCCATCTGCTTTCTTGCATCCTCAACATCGTCTACAAAATCAGCTAAAACCTTCATCACTCACCGTGCCTCTGTGTTTCACCACACACCTATCCCTCATCACCCAACGGCCGCAACTTCACTGGCATTGTCATCCGCTTATTGCTCAAAACCGTCATGCGTAGCGCAAACTTCTGAGTTACATAGCCCTCTGCTGACAGCTCAACAAGCCAGTGGCCGCCATCATCTCCAGTAGGCTGAATCGCCACCACACAAGCCACCTGCTGCTCACAAACCACAGAGCCACCAGCCTCATCCAACGTCTCCAGCTCACCCGTCGCATCATGCGCCAAGCCCACACTGCCAGCCAGCGGCTTACCCGTCAGCTCATCCTCAAACGTGATGTCCAAAAACATCAGCGCAAACTCATCAACATCATCCGGAGCCGTTGTCGGCAGATCATGCAATACCGATTCACCGGCCCCCAAAACCTCATCCCCAAACAGCAGAGTAGGGGAGTTGGGGGCCAGCGTGCTGGACCCAGCCGATGAATCGGCCGCACACCCAGCCAGCAGCACCAAACCCACCAAGGCCAAAAATCTAACACCCCACAAACAAACCTCTGAGTACTCAGTGGCTCTGTATTTAAACCCGTAAAAAATTTGCTTAGCAAACCTGATCATCTCTCCACCTCATCTTCTGGCCATAACAATCCCGGCACCGGACACCCAGCCGTCGCCCGACACAACCGACTAAACAAACTCAAATCAAAACTGCTTATTCCCATGTCCTCCTGCCGCCGTGTGACATATTCAGCCCCATCTTCGGCCGCTTCAATCAGCGCCCACCGACCGTCATCCGGCAGCTCAATCCACAACCTAGCCAGCCCCAGCCAGCCACCGCCAGGAGGATCGCCCCGTCGCCAGCCAGCCCGTGCAATCCCCACCGGATTCTTTCCACGGCTTCGCAGTGTCTCACCTTCCACATGGACCCACATCCCCCAAGCCAATAGCAAATCCAGAGCAGGAAATTCCCCTTTACCCAAGCGGCCGTTAAAACCCATCCAATCCAGCAGCGAGCCGCTAAAGTCCGGAGCCCCGGAGCTAGCAACAGCATCAGCAGCAACATCCCCATTCTTTATTTCGGCCGATTTTTCCACAGCCTTTACCCTGTTGCTGTTATCTATGTAGTAGTCTCTGCTGTCTTCTTTGCTGTTGTCTTTGCTATACGGCCGCCCCTTTTGTGCATCCGTACCAGTGCCCCTTTCGGTCATTGGGGAATGCCCGTTTCGGTCATCTGCACCGCTGTCCGTTTGGGCCATTGGTGGCTGCACCATAGGTGCATGTGTACTAGCGCCCTTTTCGTGCATCGGCTGCTGCCCCTTTTGTCCATTCGTACTGATGCCCGTTTGGTGCATCGGGGTTCCATCATTTACTATGTCTAAAGAAGCTTGAATCCCTACATTTTTTTGCTGGTTCGATGGGTAGGTTTCCCCCAACTTCTCAATCAGCAGTCGCTCATTGAGTGCATACCAAGTCTTGTGATAGCGATCACGCCAATACGACACCAAAGCAGCATCTGATAACTCACCTTTTGTTGAAACAGCGATCTTTTTCTTCGCATTTTCAAGCTCCTTTCGACTCATACCCAGCTCTTCTTGCCAACTGTCTCCCTCACGGTAAGCAGGCTGCGCACAAGGTGCAGAAAATTTATAGAACGGCTGTCTCCCATGCTTTACCCAGCGATAGACAACCTGTTGCAGCAGGATCGTTCCATTAATGCTACCCGTGAAGACATTCCACGCCGGCCGATAGCTAATCATCCCTTGATCATCAGCAATCAGCGCGAGCAGATCCACCTCACCATGATAATTACTCGAACTCATAGACACTTCCTTCAATCCTCAATTCCTATTAAGAAGATTGGTAAATGAAATAGGCCAAAAATTCGGCCTTAATAGACAATTAATGATTCATTAGGTACTTACTACTCAGCCTCCAGAGGTTGGAGTCCATGCAATCAGATGTCATACAAAATCAGCGCAGACAGCACGGTCAACATTGTTTTTGAGCACTTCTTAAAACAGCCCGGAAGAATCTCTTCCACCAAGAAAAAATTTAGATACAAAATGGGTCCATTCCTAGCCGAGCACGGCGATAAACCACTTAAAGCCATCGACAGCGAATGTCTAGAAAACTGGTTCGTTTACATCGAAGAGCGAAAGGGGTTTTCCAAAGGACACCTTGCCTTTCATAGAAATTGTTTCGTTACTTTTTTTAATTTTTGTAGGCAGTGGTTAGACGGTGAAAGCCCAGCAGACTCCATCCCTCGGTATCCTCAAAAACCGGCTCAAGTTATCACGGCAAATTCAGCAGACTTAGAAAAAGGGTTGCGCGTCTGTGAACTGCAGATGTGGCAATCCATCCATCAGCAGAGAGATGCGGCTATATTCACATTAGGCGCTTCTGGCATGCGCAGGAGCAACATAGAACGAACGCGTTACTCCGATGTCGTTTATGCTTTAAAAAACCCCATCACAGTGAATGGCCAGCTCGTTTACATCATCAAATCAGATGGCAAAGAAGGGATGGAGGCTGTATTGGATGAGCGCAGAGCCGCAATCATCAAACGCTACGTAGACAACCGGCCGAAAACAGCCAAGCACAACAGGCTCTTCATCAATCTCGATACGCGTCATAAATCCTACCTGCAGCCACTCAGCAAAGAAGGACTTTTACGCGCACGCAAAAAAGTCTGCAAGCTGGCAGGCATTTCAGTTGTGTCTTTCCAAAAAATGAGGCGATTAGTAGGTTCAACCGTGGCACGCAAACACGGAGTCGAAGTCGCGGCCCAAGTATTAGGTCACAAAAGCGGCGTATCCGTTGTGATCGACCATTATTACGATCCAGACAAAGAAGCAGCTCGCAGAGCCGCCCTAGACGCATATTCACCAAACAATTAACAACTTAACAAATCGTTCTGTCAGTAAAATCTCAGCCTATGTTTTAACCCTCTCAAGGCTAAAACACGGGTTCGAGTCCCGTACGGGGCACAAAAAGACCAAGGCACCTCATTTTGAAATGAGGTGCCTTGGTCTTTTTTATTATCCACCGGCATTATTCTCTTGAACTTTCCAAATCCCGCTCACCAAATCGCTGCACATACGCGCAGCTCGCCAAGTACCAGACAATCACATCCGCAGCCACAGCTAAGAAATTTACCTGCTCCCAGTTCCCAAAATCAATCGGTGTTTGGGTTCCAGCCGCAGAGAAATCTAGCGTACGCGTTGCCATAGGAAACCCAAGTAGGATCAGGTCTGCTCCGGTTAAACCAATAATCAGCGGCCACACAATATATCCCCCCACAATAAGCAGCACAATTGCTAAGTTAATCTTAAATAGAGACGGCTTCAGAAAGTCTGCCATTTTCACTTTATCTCCACATAAACTGTTCAGGAATGAGTCCGATATACTGAGCTAGGTTTTCATGCCCCATTCCTTGCCGAATTCCCTGCATTTCGCCCAAGTGATACCAGTAGTGCCACATCTGCCGCAGCATAAGCGTTCCCAAATTTTCTGGCGATTGATTGCCGGGCGGGCCCGGATGCACGAGCATATCTTCGGCCGTCAGTTCTGCTTGAATCTCATCCACTTTTTCTTGGATGGCGTGCCAAGCATCCATCATTTCATTCAAATCTGGTGTGGATGCGGGCTGCATGTAAGCGCACGCTTTGATCGCTTCATTGACCACAATGCCGCGCGGCCGTTCAAGCCATACTTCTTGATCAAAGTTAGCCAAATGTCCCACCATCCAGCTAATACTGTTGGCGTGCCCCATCCGCCTAACGCCATCTTCAGCCGATAAATCTTCGTGCCCATCAAGCCACTTTTGTTTCATGAATCGAGTTTGTTCTACGAGCGGGTGTAGGTCGCCCTTCTGTTCAAAATCATACGCGGCCGACCATTGGGCTTTAGGCGGCATACTGCCTACAAAGTCTGGCAAATTTTCATGCCCCAACATCTGCCGTACCGCCTGCATCTCGCCAAGGTGGTACCAATAGTGCCAGCCCATACGCAACAGCCACATTGAAACGGGTTGATGAACTTGACGGCCAAATAAGTATGGCAACTCAACCATATCCTCATTGGTCAGCCCTTCCATCACTTCGCTCGTTTTGTCTTGGACGGCGCGCCATTGGTCAAACACCTCATCTAGTTCTGGCGTTGTGGCTTCTCGACGGAACCCAAATTTTTTGGTGGCTTTGGTCACCGGCTCACCTAATACCCGCTCAACCCACACTTTTTGATCAAATTCAGCCAAGTGGCCAACCATCCAGCCGATGCTGTTGGCGTGTCCTACACGTTTTAGTGCGTCTTCGGCCGGGATGTTTTGATGGCCGCGTAGCCACTCTGAAATTGCAAAGCGATATTGTTCAACGAGAAAATGAGACATAGGGAAAGTATAAAGGATTAAGGAGAAAGGGGAAAAAAATGGTTTGCTGGCCTCAATATGTGTACCATACGCGGGTGCAGCGTGCTACATCACTACTATTTGATTTGGTGCCTGCATGCAGGTCCCCTATGCCCAGTTCTCAAGTTTTAAATCACTTACTCGTTCAAACTCACGAAGATTGTTCGTCACTAGCGTTGCCACTTGGCTTATGGCGTGAGCCGCAATTAATAAATCAAGTGGCCCAATCGGTGTTCCCTGAGCTTCCAAACTGGATCGAATGAGACCGTATTCGCGAGCGGCCGGCCGATCCCAGCTCAAAATGTTTAAGCGGTTCACAAATTGATCGAGAATATTTTGATTAAATTGCTTAGATGAAGATTTATCAACTCCATATTGGAGCTCTGCATAGGTAACGACAGAGATGGCAAGCTCATCGGCCGGGATTTCTTCAAACTTTTCAAGAACTGCCATCGGCCGTTGGCGGATGATGTAGATGCAGATGTTGGTGTCGAGAATATACATTGCAAGTTTTTGAGACAGGATTTACAGGATCAACGGGATGATTTTTATCATGAGCCGCTACGCCCGTTGTCCCGCCGTGCCGGAAACTCGCCAAGGCTGTGGCCGATGTCCTCATCGTGCCACTAACGACTCGGTCTGGAGACCGGCCGGAGTGCTCATTTAATCGAAGAGCTGATCCCGAATTTGCTGTGCTCCCTGATCCCGCTCAAGCATAAAATCCTCAGTTGGCAGCGGCACTTCCTCAAAAAAGGTGCGCCAATCGGCCGGTACAGGTGACAGTATGATATTGTCTCCCTCACGGCGAATAAGGACTTCTTTCCCCTCAAACCTAAATTCTTTTGGCAGGCGGACCGCTTGGCTACGGCCGTTGGTGAATATTTTGGCTGTCTTGACTGTCATTCAACCTCATAAAAATAGATACCAAAAGTATATATCCACATCCTCGACAATGTCAACTGTAGGGGATAGGCGCTCGCATGAACAACCTGGATGATGGCTAATATTACAGCGAGTGTCTCTCCCCGGTGTAAGAAAACAAGATTGCAAAACTGTAAATATTTTCACAGTGCCGGGGCACCCCAAGGGCATTTCCTGCGGGCACGAGACAATTTGTGCAGCGCTTTGTACATCAAACATCTACTTTCAAATTGTATAGCCCCTAACGGATGCACGTAAGGGCGATGGCATTCGCATGGCAAATGTTGGGGTTGAAATCAATTTGCGGCGAATGTCTCGCCCAATTGAATCAACCTTTCAATTTCTCAAACACATCAACCCATTTTGTGAAAACAGCCTCAGCTAATTCTTGCCCAACATGCGTACGGCTTGCATTTGCAGTATCTAGAATAGTTTGCGTTTTAGCATTCAAAACTCCTGCAAGTTGATGTGAATATTCAAGACTCAATACAATTAATCCCATAACAGCATCTTCAATTTCTTCCTCAGAATAATTGGATCGATTGACAGTTCCAACAAGTTCTTGCACCAGCAAAAAATCTACAACTTCTTCTGCAAAAAAGAGATAATTATCAGGATCAAAAGTCCATAGTGTTTCATGAACCCATTCAGCAACTTCCCCACAGCGTCTAAAGATTTCCCAGTAATTTTGGATTGAGTCATACGATAAATTTAAATATCCAGCGTGGGTAAAGTCAGGAAGTGAAGCTGCTACATCGATTGCCAATGCAGCAAAAAGTTCTTTGGGATACTTTTTATTCGCGATGCGATCAAGGTCCAATTTTTTATCCCTTCACCTTTAGCCCTTTAACCACCTTGCTCGGCGTAAAAGGAAACTCATCAAACCAAACACCAGTCGCGTCGTGCAAAGCAGCACCAATGGCAGGAGCGAGTGGGATCATCGGCATTTCGGCCATGCCGCGGGCGCCCCACGGCCCTTGCGGATCAGGGATTTCAAGGATGTCTGACTCAACGGCTTCGGGGATGTCGAGGATGCTAGGGATGAGGTAAGTGCTGAAGCGGGGGTTGAGAATGCGGCCGTCTTTCAACTGCATATTTTCGGTAATGCTGTAGCCGTATGCCTGAATCACACCACCTTCAATCTGCCCTTCGATCTGCTGATGGTTAATCGCTTTGCCTACGTCGTTGGTAGACACAACTTTGTTGATTTTGATATGGCCGGTTTCGGTGTCTACGAGCAGATCAACGTACTGAGCCACATAACCAAAGGTGATGTTGCCGTCACCATAGCCGGTTTCGTAGTCGAGGGTGACGGTGGCGCGAGGGGTGAAGCGGTGATGGCCTATCGCCGGCCGTTCTTCTTCTTGCCACTGCTTGAGCGCTTCTTCTCCGGCCCGCTTGATGGCGTTCCCCGCCATGAAGGTAAGGCGGGAGGCAGAGGCGGAGCCGGAGTCACCAGTCTCGGCCGTGTCGCTGACGATCATGCGCACTTTTTCGACCGGCACGTTCGTGGCTCGGGCGGCCATTTGGCGGAAGACGGTGTGGGCCCCTTGCCCAACGTCAGCACCAGCGTGGCGGCAGACCACCTCTTCGATTTCCCCTTCACCGTAGATTTCGATGGTGGCTTCGCACCGCTCAGGGAAGCCGTAGCTAAAGCCGACGTTTTTGAATGAGATGGCGAAGCCACGCCCCCGTTTAATGCTTTGGGGGTCCGGCGGAAGCGTTTGGAATGATTGGAAATTCTCTACGTCTTCAGCCGTTACGTCTGAAGACAACCCA
>JBCCSO010000214.1:0-7403 GCA_039199965.1 Chloroflexota bacterium
GAAATGGACTCAGCGAAAAAGGATTCCCAAAGTTGAAAACTTTTATCAGGTCAGGCTAACGCATCTCAATCAAAAAATAAGCCAGTTACGGCGAAAATTTCCTTGGTTATTTATGCTTGCGATTGGATTGAATCGATTAAGCAACAGATTGAGTGTTAAACCTGTTTATTCTTCTGGTATTGCAAAACGTTACCGATCTTGGCCGGACCCAATCTAAAACGCTATATAAGCATTTCAAAGAGAGGCTGAGTTGGCATATAATCGGTGGGGTATGAGCAATGAAGAGTCACAACAAAACAAAGATCGCCTAATAACTCTAGCGGAAGCATCAAAAATATATGGATTTAAGCAACGGTATTTAAGTAATCTTGCTCGAAGAGGCCGACTCAAAGCACAAAAGTTTGGTCGAATGTGGTTGACTACACCGGAGAATATAGAGACTTATATTCGGAGTCGCAAAGAAATGGGCGTTTACAGAGATGATATTCAGCTAAATTGACTATGGTGACTTATGTCACTATAATGAAATTGAAAATTCAATATAAACGACAACGTGGGCAGGTGCGCCAACACCAAACCCACGTCTAACCCGAAACCTGTTGTGGCAGGATTCGGACTGTTATCCATTCTACCAGTGGGTCTTTGCTTCAGGTAGTTTTTGGGTTCCAGATCGGATTCAAAGCCGCTTCCAAATTTTGGGAGCGGCTTTTTATTTTGCCGCATGGTTTTGAGAAAGGGAGTTATGCAAAACAACACATTCAGCGGGGACATGCCCCGCTTCTTCACCAACCCAACATCCGACGATTGGTTGGTGGACTACAAGAGGCAATTTCTTAGTGACAAGGCACGAAGACAAATTGACCCAAGGAGACAAAGAAAGATGCGTTATGCGGCATATGTACGAATTAGCTCTGATGAACAGGTAGGAAATTATTCAATTGATGCACAAAAACGAGCTATAGAAACATGGGTGTTAGCCCAACAAGGATTGTTAACGAAAATTTATGTTGATGAGGCCAAGTCTGCTACTACAGTCAATCGGCCAGCCTTTAAAGAAATGCGACTAGATGCAAAAAACAGACAATTTGATGCGCTGGTGGTGCATAAATTTGACCGCTTCGCTCGAAATCGAACCGATGCACTTGCCATTAAATCATTGCTTCGCCATGACTATGGCATCAAAGTGTTTTCAGTGAGTGAGCCTTCTGAAGATAGTGATGGCCCAATGGGTGCTTTGATTGAAGGCGTTATGGAGTCTGTAGCAGATTGGTATAGCCGAAACCTTGCGGCCGAAACATCAAAAGGTAAGAAAGAAAAGACACTTCAGGGGTATCATAATAATCGTGCTCCATTTGGCATGATGAAGGGAAAGCAAAAGCAATTAGTACCACATCCTGAAGAGCTCAAAGCATTAAAGTTGGCATTTGAAACCTACGCAAAGGGAAATTGTAGCGATTGGGATATTGCCAAAATGCTGAATAAAATGGGCTACCGAAGCAAAACAAAACGACCGTTCTCAAAAGAAACCGTCCGCTCGATGTTAAAAAACCAAACCTATATCGGCAAGGTTAAGTATCAAAAGACAACTTATCATTCAGACGGACGGCGGGCAAAGAAATCTAAAGTTGAATGGTTTGATGGGAAGCACGAGCCAGTTATCAACCCTGATTTGTTTGAACAAGTTCAGCAAGCCAGAAAGCAACGGCAGGTTAATCGAAAATCACCGAAAAATGCTCGATTCTACTTACTCCGTGGCTTGGTCTTTTGTTATGAATGCGCCTCTAATCCACCAGAAATCGATACCAAAATTGAGTTTGGCAAAATGTCCGGACAAGCACACAAAAACCGCAATGCGGTCTATTACCGTTGTCGATCAAAAGAGTTAGGCTATACCTGCTCCCAGAAGCCACCTAATGCCATCAAATTGGAACAGGAAGTTGTTCATATCTTAAAACACCTGAAACCACCTGCTCAATGGCGCAAAAAGGTTGAACAAGCGATGAGCGAACTCATCGGCCAACAAGATATTGAAAAACGGATAGCTGAAATTAAAAAAATTATTGAGCGGATGGATACCCGCTGGGATCATGGATTTGTGACTGATGAGCAAGAATTCATGATTCAACGGATGAACTTGCAAATGGAGTTGGAGCAACTCAAGCCTGTTCCAGATGATTCATTAGATCGAGCAGCAGAGCTTTTACAAAACTTTGAATCAAACTGGAATAACTTGAAAGATAAACCAGAGATACAAGCTGAATTGGTTCGCTCTATTGTCAAACGTGTCTATGTGTACGAAAAAGGGGTGTATGCTCTAACGCTCCACTCTGATTGTCATTTGGTACTAGGCCATAAACTAAAAGAGCCAACCAAATTCTTGGTTGACCCTTTCGTTTACCGAGGCGGGATCGACGGGGATCGAACCCGCGATCTCCGGCTTGACAGGCCGGCGTGTTAACCACTACACCACGACCCCAGCGGACCGGAATAATAGCAAAATCACGATAAGGTGTCAACAAATCCACAAACCAATCTAGGGTGATTTCATACTCAAAAGGCACATTTGTGAAAATAGGAGTAAGCTAACACAAAAAGAAGAAGATAATGCCATTAGCAGCACATTTTTTACAAATTCAAGACCAAAGGGTTGACCATCTAATAGAGCACCCTTAACTAATATTGTAATCATAGCGATCTGCGATGCGATCTGACCCATTCTGAATTTAGTGGAGAGATTTGGAAGTCAAAGTTGTAGATTGATTCTTCCAGTAATTTGCCTCAAATTCATCAGGACTACAGTAGCCGATCGATGAGTGGAGCCTCTTACGATTGTAAAACCCTCCGAGATAGATGATGAAAAATGTCTGTTTTGCCAACGAGTTGGTTAGGATAGCCATCTTCAGGCACAAGCTCACAGTTTTGAGTATGCCCAACATACTTTCTGAAACTGCTTGTCCAGAAAGTTCCCTTTCCCAGACATACGAGACACTACTTTGGCATCATCAAGCAAATCCTTAAAATTGCCGCTCGTATATTGACTCCCTTGATCTGAATGGTGAGTCAAATACGGGCCAACCCGGTCGCCGTCGGGCGACGTCCATCTGAAAAGCTTTACACACGAGCTCACATGTCATTGAGCTGCTGATGGCCCAATCCACCACTTTACGTGAAAACAGATCGAGAATGATGACCAAGTAGAGCCAGAATTCTTGGGTTGGGATGTAGGTAATGTCAGAGGTCCATTTTTGATTTTGTGCCTCAGCCACAAAATTCTGCTTAAGCCAGTTCGGTCATGTTTTTTTACTGGGATAGCTTTTCGTCGTTGCGACACGCCGCTTGACCTTCTTGGGACTTAAATCATTGGTTTTCATCAACTTTACCAATCGATCACGCCCGCACTCGATTTCATCAATCAGCCCCCATTTGGACAGCAGTCCTTTGGTGATCCCCAACTCTTCCTCAATGCTTTGAGCGGACCGATTTGTAGATCTTAGTAGTTGTAAGGCTTCCGTATATTTCCGTATATTTCCGTTTTTTATTGTTCATAAAGTTCCTTATTTTTGAGCAACTTTGACTTTTTGGCGACTCCACTTTTTCAAGATAGATCACAAATGAGATATAGGGATCGCAAGGCTATTTGTTGATCCCGATTCTAAAAGTATGATATGATTTAGACTGTTAATATACAACTGATATATCAGACTGATTCGCACATTTTTAGTGTATGAATCAGCTCAATGACGACACTCCAATCGAAAATCTGAAATCAAAAGAAGGAAACAAACACATGAGAGAAGATGCAAGACTTGTCATCGTCGGAGCTGGAATTGTTGGCTGTAGTGTTGCCTATCACTTAGCCGAATTGGGCTGGAAAGACATCGTTGTGGTCGATAAAGGGCCCCTGTATGAAACTGGGGGCTCATCTTCACACGCACCCGGCCTGATCTTCCAGACCAACTATTCAAAATTTATGACCCAGTGCGCCATGTACACCGTCGATCTGATCAAGGATTATGTGTACGAAGGCTTCCAAAGTGCTTACCAAGTAGGTGGAATGGAAGTAGCCTACACTGACGCACGGATGCGTGAGCTGTGGCGCAAACATACGGCTGCTACCAGTTACGGGTTGGAGAGCCACATTATCTCGGCCGAAGAAGCACAAAAGATGGTGCCGATTATGGACCCATCAGTAATCAAAGGGGCCTACTACGTACCAACTGACACAGACGTAAGCGGCTGGCGCTGTGCGGCCGTAATGGCTGAAAAAGCGATCGCGATGGGGGCCGCCGAATTCCACGGCCACACCACAGTCACCGACTTCATCATGGAAGATGATCGCTGTGTGGGTGTCATCACCGACAAAGGAAACATCCGTACAGACCAAGTGCTTTTAGCCACCAACGTGTGGGCCAGCGTTCTGCCAGAAAAAGTTGGCGTCCGTTTGCCGATTTTGGGTGTAGAGCATCAATATGTGATTACGGAGCCGCTTGAAGAATTAGCGGCCGATAAAGATTTGTTTATCAACATGCCCATCGTGCGTCATCAAGACTTTAGCATGTACTTCCGTCAGCATGGGGACAAGTGGGGAATCGGAAACTATCGTCATGAATCGCTGATGTTTGAAGGCGACTACGTGGGTGCCAAAGCGGAACGTGAGTTCACCCCAGAGCATTTCAAGATTGCGCAACAGGCGACCGAAGAACTGTTTCCAGCCACAAAAGGGAAAGAGTATACCCGTGCGTTTAATGGCTTTATGGCCTTCTCTGACGACATGGGGCCAATTATGGGTGAAACCAAAGTACCCGGCCTTTTAACCTGTTTGGGCGTATGGGTTACCCACTCTGGCGGTGTCGGCAAAACGATGGCTGAATGGATGGACGGCCGGACGACTGAATTCGCCATTCATGAAGGGTGGATCAACCGCTTCCAAGCACAAAACTACACCCGCAAACACATGTACGCCCGCGTTGACCGTCAATACCAAGAGGTGTACGACATCATCCACCCGCTCCAGCAAATGGATAATCCGCGCGGCGTGCGTTTGGCCCCTTATCATCAGCGATTGGTTGAGCAGGGAGGTCACTTCCACAGCTCGGCCGGTTGGGAAGTTGGTCACTGGCATGAAGAAAACGCTCGCTTTTTAGAAAAATATGACGAGCAAATTCCATCCCGCTCTGGATGGGAAGCGATGAACTGGTCACGTATTCAGGGGGCTGAACATTTAGCCACACGGGACGGCGTTGCCATGTACAACATTGCAGGTTTCGCCAAATTTGAGGTTAGCGGCAAAGGGGCGGTTGACTTCCTCAACTACATGTGCGCTAACCAAATCGACAAGCCGATTGGCAAGGTCGTCTACACGGCCCTCTGCGACGCTAGCGGCGGCATCAAAGCGGACCTGACCATCACCCGGACAGCCAAAGACACCTTCTTGATCTTGACCGGTGCAGGCACAGGCCCCACCGACTTTGCGTGGCTTAAAATGCATCTGCCAGAAGATGGCAGCGTCAACTTGGTTGATGTGAGCTCAAAATACACTGGCATCGGCCTATGGGGCCCTAACGCACGTGAGGTGCTTCAAGCGGTCACCGATAGCGATGTCTCAAACGAGGCGTTCCCTTACTTCACTTCAAAAGCGTTTGATATCGGGGTCATCCCCTGCTTTGCGGCCCGGCTATCGTATGTGGGTGAACTTGGCTGGGAGATTTACTGCCCGCAAGAGTTTGGCCTGCAGCTTTGGGACGAGATCTGGGAAGCGGGCAAGAAGTTTGAGATCTTTGCGTTGGGCAACGGGGCATTTGGCTCGCTGCGCCTTGAAAAAGGGTATCGGGCAATTGGGTCTGATATCTACTCAGACTTTAACCCCTATGAAGCGGGTCTAGGTTGGGCCGTACGCCTGAAGAAGGGCGACTTCTTAGGCCGCGATGCGCTGGTCAAGATCAAAGCAGAAGGCATTAAGCGGAAGCTGGTCTGCCTCGTCTCTGACGATCCCAACGCGATGGCACTGGGCAAGGAGCCGATCCTGAAGAAAACAAAAGGGCTTAATGGTGAAGCGAACGTGGCAGATAAGTTAGGCTACGTCACCAGTGCAGACTACGGATACAGTGTGGGCAAGCTGCTCATGTATGGTTACGTCCCAGTTGAGTATGCGGAGCAAGGGACTGAGCTAACGGTACAGTATTTTGATCGCAAGTTCACGGCTGTTGTGTCTAACGACCCGCAGATTGATCCAAAAATGGAAAGACTGAAGGCATAGCACACGATTCATAAGGGCGAGATAACCAGCTTCTGAAATCAACTTACAGTTGCCTTCGAGCCGGTTATCTCACCCCTACAGCTCCATTTCCTCAAGATATTCGGCCGCTAAGCCTTCCACCCATTCTTGAAAAGTAGCACATTCATCAAGCGTAAAAAACGTGTTTCGAGGCCAGTTGGGCAACGGGGTAATCTGGCCCGAGGGATCATGGCAAATCATCAAAAGCTCACCACTCTCCCTGTGACAAATCGTTTGTGAGCCATTTGCCTCATAAGCCACAACATAATATTGGTCAAAGTCAAATTTTGGCATATCCGCATTGGCTGCAAAACGGCTGATAGGTACATCAAAATTGGGCACAATTTTTTCCTGTGAGAGCAACAGTGCCCAATAAAGATTAGCCAGACGGGAATTTACCGATTCAACAAACTGGGAAATTCCGCCCATCACGGCCGCTAACAGCTGGTGATCAGGATGTAAGTGGCTTACATTACTTTGAGGAGCATGACAAAGCCAGACGGTACGCGAGTCACTTTCTAACCATCCAATAACAAGGTAGTCATTACCACCAGCCTTGATGGGGGTCACCCGCGCTTTAAACAACAATTGGCTCATCAATGGAAATTTAGCTTTGAAAGAGTCACTTAACTGAAAGCCCCTCTGGGTTTCCCCTTTTCCCTCTAGCATTTTTAGAAAATCAGACTCGATATCGTCAAATAAATAATCAAGGTCATCTAGCTGGCTCAACCGTTCTTGTTCGGCCGCGATTAAGCGTCTTATTTCATCTAGGTTGCTCACTTTACCCTCCAAAATTTTATCGGCTATACGTGCAGACGATGAACAGGATGCAAGACAATTAAATTGGAAAATGACAGACAAAGCAAGTGCTAGAAGATTTGCGAAGTTTTGTTATATTCGGCTGAATTGATTTGATATTCTTCCAAGCAATTTTATCTATGAGAAGAATTGCAGTGCTTCACTTAGGCCACTGGGTTGAACATGTGCAATGTGTTCCTCTTGCTTGAGCGTTGGCACAACCAATGAAAAAGCAGAGCCATAACCCAATCGACTTTCAACATTTAAATCTGCGTTTAATAACTCTGCGTATCCCATTGATATAGCCAGACCTAAGCCTGTCCCCGTATGC
>JBCCSO010000215.1:0-7402 GCA_039199965.1 Chloroflexota bacterium
CATGCTGCTCCTCCCATAATCGGATGATTCTGATCATCGGCCGATGGTTTAAACAAGTAGCGTAAATCCTCAAAATAATGGCCGATGAGTAGGCAGGCTAGCGCAATGGTTGTCGTGTTATACGGAACCGCAAATGCGAAAAACTCAAGTCCACCCACCGCATGATTGACCCACATTGATCCAACCATATTGAACAAGACTAAGAGTGCTCCAATGATTCGAGTCCGTGGGATCAAAACTAAAACGGCCCAGATAATCGAAATAACATTGGCACCGATGTTGAACCAATCGGGGAGCGGCTGCTCGATGACGAAGTCATCTGATCCGGCCCCGGAAGCGGCGATAAACATGGCTACGGCCACCAGAAAGGCGATGAGGGTATAACCGATGGTGGCCATGCGGCTATCGCGTTGGTGTACAAATGAGGTGAGTAATTTTTTCATGATATTTCCTTCCTTTTTGACAGGATTTGCAAGATCTATCAGAGCATTTCAGCAAAATCCAAAATGGCTAAACATATGTACAAATCGCCATTTTTATCAGCGTTCTTCCTTATCCGCGTCCCTTATTTATGGACGCGGATAAGGAAGAACGCTGATTCGACTTTGCTTTTAGCCCTCAAATATTTCCACTGAAATTCTCCGTTGATTCTGTCTAAATAAACTAAAAAACTTTAAGTTGACGCAGATTCAATCCTAGATTCAGCGTTTCCGGCCCGCCTGCCAAATTCGCCGGCAACCAATGAATTGATCACCATCATTAATCCAGCTCCTGTAATGACCATGACCAGCACGGCCGGATCCGAAAAGTTTTCGATGGTGATCAACATAGAGGCAGAAATGCTGCGTTGCGATGTGCCTAAACCTGTGACAATTCGCCCGCCTTGTTCTGGTCCGCCCATGAAATAGCCTGTAATAAGGGTAAGAATGGCGAACAGTGTCGCCGCTAGAATTGCTCCTGTTCCAAACAACGCGATCAACTGGCCTACTCCAAGCAGTAACCCAAGTGCTACTTGAATCATCAAGGTCACACTTGAAGCCTGCGACATATAGGGGCTTAGCTTGCGGGCCATTTCGTCATATCTCGCTTTGACAAAAAGCCCTGCAATCAGGGGCAGCAACATCGTAACAACCAAGGTGCGCAGCATCGCTAGCGCATCGATTTCAACGTTCTCGAGCAGCAGGGTCAGCAGAGCAGGGGCCAGCACAATGGTGACGACCTGTAACAGCACGATTAGGCCAACGGTGTAAGCCAGATCCCCTTTGGCGATTTTAGAGAGCTTGGCCAAAATCGGGGACCCGGCTGCGGCCGCTAAAATCGTCAGCCCAATGGCGTGCGGTTCCGCAAGTCCAACAACCTGAATCAGCAAATATGCAATCAAGGGGGCGATCACAAAGTTAGCGATCAGAGCCTTCGCAATGAGAGAGCCATTTTTTAAAGGAGCGGTGATCTCTTTTAATGTTAGGCTTAAGCCCAAGTCAAACATGCTGCTAAGCACAAAGACCAAAACCAATCCGTTGAACACGATTCTAAAAACTTCTGGCATTACTAATTACCTCTGATGTGTTGAATGGGGGAATAATTAAACTTGAGTAATTTACTTGTGTAAACTAGTTGTCTTGTGTATTCTGATAGAGTTGAGCGTGCAGGTCAATTACCAAACGAGCAAGCACGTAAACTACTTTACGAAAGGTGAAAAATGGCAATTAGTGAAAAGACAGACCCCCGCATGAAACGCACGCGTAAACTCCTACAAGATGCCTTGTTTGAACTGCTTAAGAAAAAACCGCTGTCAAAAATCCAGATCAAAGAAATAACAGCGATGGCTGAACTATCCCGGCCGACCTTCTACAAGCAGTTTGACACCAAAGAAGAGCTCCTTTTTAGTCATGTAGATGATGTTTTGGCCCAGATTTCGGCCGAAGTTTTTTCAGAGGCCCAAGCTGGCAAACAGGTTGATATGGTGAGTTTAGTGACTACTTTCTTTAGACAGTGGCAGCCGCACAAACAGCTGCTGCGCTGGATCTTTCAGGTTGAAAACAAAGACCTTGTGTTTAGGGCATTTCAGTCGCAGCTCAGAGGGATCAGGCTTGTATTTGATCAGTTTGTACCGCCCCTCGATCTCGCAAAGGAATACGATGATTACTTAAACAGTTTTCTGTCTGGAGGCATGTATATGCTGATTCAGACGTGGGTGAATAATGATATGCGTGAGTCCCCAGAAAAGATGGCGTCCCTTACGTTTATGCTGCTCTACAACGGATTTTCTCCCATGCGCCAGAAGTATTCGAACAATTCTGGCATGTTGGATAGCGCAATCGTTACTCTGAAATCATAAACATGATGGGGTATATAAACTGTTTATACTGCCATTATTAACGAAAGGATTTGCGGTTAATATTTTTTTATGGATGCAGCTAGCAGTAGATAAAAAATAGCGAATTGGAAGGTGATTGCTGATTTTGCCCCCATTTTTGTGTTTCTATTCTAAATTCTGCACTTGGGTCCTGTTACCTCAGTCCCGACCGAAACGTTTCGACAGAATTTTCGTAAGTTCACCATTTTACATTCGAATTGTAGGGATTTTTAAGTTGTTCTATGCGTTAGGAGATTGTGCAATTCAAATGATAAATCCATCTATTCTTCCAAGAGGAACCTTCAAGGTAGCTTTCATTTCTTTACTTCTGCTGTTTGCTTTTTCTACTCTTGGCCCTTCATCAAATATAAACCTTATTGCACATCCCAAAGTAGACCCCGGTTTGATACAGCTTGCTCAGACCGATGAGCAAACGGAAAATCGCAGCTTAATTATCAAACACACTTCTGAAGCGACATCTGTTGCAGCGATTGAACAGGTGGTTAATAGATTTGGGGGCAGCTTAGCGGAGCAATTTGAGTTTATTGACAGCGTAGTGATTAACGATGCGGGCCCCGCGCTTATCAATGCTTTAACGGAGCATCCACAAGTCGCTTACATCTCACACAACAGTGACATCAATCTGGCAGGCACAGTTGAATCAGTGACCAGCAATAGCGCAGTCGTTAATCAAAACGGTCTAGGAACTTTGCTCATTGATTACCCACATGAAGTCAGCACTCACAGCTCAAATATTGCGTTAAACGGTAAAGTTAGCCAATCTTCTACGCGCCGTGGAGGAGTTGCTGAACGCGCTATCGATGGAAATGTAGATGGAAACTGGCGCAGTGGATCTGTCACTCATACTAATAGACATCGTTTTGCATGGTGGGAGATTGATCTTCAGAGCGTACAAGAGGTCGATTCGATTCGTATCTGGAATCGCACCGACTGCTGCTCAAATCGGCTTAAAAACTTTTACGTACTCGTCTCAGATCAGCCATTTGTTAGTACCAATCTCAATAAGGCGCGTACCCAAAACGGGGTGAGCCAATATTATGTTCGTGATGCTTCTGCAGAAAATTTTGATCTGGCTGTTAATCGATCCGGCCGGTATGTGCGTATTCAGATGCGTGGAAGACAGTTTCTTAGTTTATCAGAAGTTGAAATTTTCAGCCCTGAAACCGCTTCACCAACGATCAGCCCAAACATTATCAGAACAGTCGATGTTGAAACGGCCGGAAATATTGCACGCGTCACCGCCACCCCAATCGCCTATCTTAATAACGGCTGTGACTCGGTTCGATTCGAGCTTTACCTTGATGACAAGCTAACCTACGCTACCCCAGACTTAACAGAGCACCTTGCTTCAACCACAATTGATGTATCTACGATAGGTAGCCAGCAGCTGACGCTCAAAGAGATTTATTCAGATTCTAGCCGCCAATGTCAGCCAAGCGATGTGGCGTGGCAAGACGCATTCTTACACGACTATATCCCCCAACCAAGCCAAAACCTGCTTCTTAACGGTGACTTTGAAAGTGGGTTTGACCATTGGCACGTCGAAGACAGCTACTACGATATCTTTGGTTATGTAGATAGAGATTCTATGGAAGGGATTATCATCGAGGAAATCGGAGAGAGCGAAGAACCAGCTGATGAACGTTATTTTCAAGGACAATTTGTTTCATTGGGTGGCAACGGTATGGAAGGAGATGGGTGGATAAAGCAATCGATTCCTGTTAGTCCCGGAACAACCTATGTATTTAACGGGACATTTAGAGAACTGGGTGCGCGCTACGCTTATTATGAGCAATATAAAATCGCCACAATTTTTCTTGTTAATGGTCGGAATCAAACTGTCCACAAGATCGATGCGGCCTTAAGGTACGATGACTATCGAGGTTCCTATAACCACATACGCATGGTTTTTACGCCCGAAGAAGGCGTAGAGCGCGCGATTGTCTCGATTCAGGGTGCGTCAGATGGCGGTGCTTGGGAATTCCATGAAGAAATTGCCGGTTCTGAAGCATGGGCCGGGGTTAAGTTAACGGCCGATAATTTGAGCGTTACGCCAGTTGATTTTAGTCAGAAGGCTGACAACCCTTATGACCATCTTGAATTAATGGGGGTGGATAACCTCCACGATCAAGGGATTACGGGCGAAGGGATTGGCATTGCTGTGGTTGATACCGGCATTGTTAACGGCCTGATCGGAAAATCCATTACCGAACGCATGAATTATCAAGATCGAATCTTTGATGGGCACGGTCACGGTACCCTTATGGCCGGAATGGCGGCCGGGGCCAATCCAGGTAGCGTAGCACCGGGCGCTGACTTGATCGATGTGCCGGTTCTCAACGATGCCGGAGCCACCACAATGGCTGGTCTTGTACAGGGACTGGAGTGGATCGCCGATAATCATGAACGCCTCAACATTCGCGTGGTCAATCTGTCGATTCAGGGACCTGTAACTGGACCATACTGGGAAAACCCCATCAATCAGGCGGTTGAAGCACTTTGGGAAAAGGGTATTGTCGTTGTAGCTGCGGCTGGGAACACAGGGCCTGATGCGGGATCTATTACTACACCGGGCAACGACCCATTCGTAATCACGGTCGGCTCCTTTACGGACAACTACACGGTTGAATATCGGGCAGATGATTATATCCCTCCATTTAGCGCAGCCGGACCAACCGAAGCGGGCTTTATTAAACCTGACTTTATTGTGCCGGGCGCGCATATCCGGGCCTTTTTGCATGAGTACTCAACTTTCGGCCGGGACTACCCTCAGCTCCATATGGGAGATGGCCTCTACCGGACGGCGGGGACTTCATCGGCCGCAGCTTTGACCTCTGGCGCGGTGGCTCTTCTGCTTGAGGCCGAACCAAATTTAACCCCCGATGAGGTCAAGTTCCGCCTCATGGCCGCTTCAAAGCCAGCTTTAGATGCTGATGGCAATCTTGCTTTTACTATCTTCCGACAGGGAGCTGGGATGCTATGGCTGCCTGATGCCCTTTTGGCCAAGAGTCACGGGACTGCCAATCTTGGGATGACACCAGGACGGGATTATGTTGGCCCGGCCGTTTATGATGAGGGAGCTGGTGGATACCTGCTGCTCGATCAGAATCGAAACCCGCTTCCTGAAGGAGTGAATTTCTTCTGGGACGGAGACGACACGTGGTCCGGTGAGAACTACTGGTCAGGCGGCCGTTTTTGGGCCGGTGGTAGATTCTGGGCTGGCGGTCGCTTCTGGGCGGGTACGGATGTGTACGCGGGCGGTCGTTTTTGGGCCGGTGGGCGCTTCTGGGCTGGCGGTGATTACTGGACGGGCAATGACTTCTGGTCAGGCGGTCGCTTTTGGGCTGGCGGCCGGTTCTGGGCCGGTACTGACTCAGATGACACCACAACTTCTCTAACCGATCAGCAGTATTAAGGACTGAAGTTTAAATAACTGTTCCATCTGTAAATTTACTTGCTTCCATTTAACCTTCAATTGTGAAGGAACTGCCGAGCAGGTTGGGACATTTACGGGGTACCCCCTGAGGGTATTAAAATCACGTTCCTAAGCGCGTGTTTTGTTAGGACTCTCGCCTTTGCTCCGTAAAGTGGACGAAATTGATCTAAAAATCCAGCGGCTCAACTATGTGCGCGATACGCTGCGCCACGTGGCGCATTGTGATGCTAAGAACCACTTTGAAAGCCCGAAATTTCTAAAACTGCTCCATCTCGCCAGCAAAATATGAATTGGGCGATTTGCTATTGGAGACACTTAAGGCTTGCGCTTCACAGGTGGATAGCAACTGCGAGAACGCACTTCTACAAGCTTAGTAAGCTCAGTTTCGCTCCATTAGACTTCTATTCACCCCGCGTAGGAGCCGGACTCATACTGTTTGTTATTGAAAAAATGATAGCCTGTTTGCACAGTTACAATATATCTCTTTCAAACAAATTTATGTGAAGTGTTAAGATGCTCGAAGATTACAGTTACCGAGTTTTTTGGGTGATCCCCAGCGATGCCCAACATGCGGCCAATACAGAGAAAAATATAAACAAGGTCATCAATCGATCTAGACAGTGGCTCAAGGAAACCGCTGGCATAGAAATCCGAACAAATCCAGTTGAACTGCTCCAAAGTAAAAAGTCCCAATCATGGTTTATTGAACATGGAGAAGATGGAAAGTGGAATACAATACACAATGCAGTCAGGCTTGTATTTGAAGAATGCGGCACGCATTGGGGACAGCAGAATCACAACTATCGGTATATTGTTTATGTGTCGGCCGAAGGGGATGGAGCAGCTAACGGTCCGCCGAACTTTGTTGGTTTGGGCCTGATGGACGTTGTGGGGGCTAACTCTCCTGAATGGGATGAACGCTGGGTCGGCGGGATGATTCACGAAATTGGGCATACATTAGGATTAAAACACGAGGGTGATGATCCAAAAGATGTGATGCGATTTGGATACACCAACATAAAGAATTCATACTTGTCTAAGAGCAATATTGAAAAGGTGAAAACCAATCCAAATAATTCAAAGTGGCTGGTTGATTGTGGTGAAATCGCTCCCAAACAAAGAGCTAAACTTTACTCAATAGAATCGAAAACACAGACAAGGATAGATTTCTGCAATCTCTCTCAACAAACAAGAAAGCTCTACTGGATCGATTTCGATGGGTATCTTGTCCTCTATGCCACACTAAAGCCACATGATCGGTTTAGTGTGAAAACGTTTTTAACTCATCCTTGGCTTGTTACCGATGAGAATGATCAACCCCTCGACATTCATTATCCAAAACTCGCAGAAAAAACGATTGAGATCGCCTACTGAGAGATCAGGCGATTGGCACAGGAGCAATTGATAACGAATCAATTAGTTGCCGAGAGTATTGCTGTCGCATTTGTCGTTACCCCAAAACAAAAAGAGTGTTCAATGATAAGCGACATAAGCTCGGCCGAATCGAACTTCAACATCCTTATCCCCGGCCCCTTTTTTATGTTGGCATTTGAGGAAATAAAAGTTGATTAACAGCGTCTACATGTTTC
>JBCCSO010000216.1:0-7379 GCA_039199965.1 Chloroflexota bacterium
AGCTCCGCCCGGAACTTGGAGAGCCCTTGACCGGATGCTGGGGGCGGTAAGCCGTTCGGGCGTCCCGGTGGTGATTTTGCTAGATGAATTTGAGCTGCTGGCTGCCAACGAAAATCTGACCCCATATTTTTTCACACGACTGCGCGGTCTAACTACCCGCTATGGGATTGCGTTTGTGACAGCCAGCCAGCGGCCATTGTTTTCGATTACTGCATCTGAAGAAATTTTGAGCTCACCCTTTTTCAATATTTTTGTCAGCTTGTCGTTGGGATTGTTTGATTACGGCTCGGCTGAAGGTTTGCTTGATAAACGACTAGATTCAACTAACATCAGCTTCACGCCTGACATAAAAGAGCATCTGGTTCACCTCGTAGGCCCTCACCCATTTTTCTTGCACATTGCCGGTTACCATGCATGGCAGTTGCTGGCGGAAAACCCAGAGACTGAACTTGATTTAGTCAGGTTGGATCGTGAGATTGAGCGAGAAGCAGATTCCCATTTGGGCTACGTGTGGCAAAATCTGAAAAAAGACGAGCAAGTGGCTCTTGTTGTGGGCGAAGGCTCAACCGATGTGCTGCGCGGTTTGCATCAGCAGTGCCTGATTCGCGAGCGCGGTCGGCCGGGCGAAACCGGGCTGCTCCGGCCATCCTTTAGCAGCGATATCCTGCGCCGGTATGTGCGGCGTCAAAAAGTAGCTGATGTGATTCAGGCTGATCCGTTTGTGATCGACCTAAACCGACATCGGGCATCCGCCAAAGGGAAAGAGTTGACGCTGACCATTAGCCAGTTTGACCTGCTGACCCGTTTGGCGCGCACGCCGGGCCAAGTTGTAGACGCAGACGACCTTGAACAAGCGGTGTGGGGTGAAGCACTGCTCGACGATCCCGATCGGTTAAAAACTTTGATCAAGCGGCTGCGCAAAGCAATTGAGCCCTTTCAGGCTTGGATTGCCAGCGAGCGTGGGGTTGGTTACGTGCTGCGCGAACCGGCCGATTAATAAACTCTATCGAAGATAAGCGTTGATTTACAAATGACACGGATATCTCAGATTCTTGATGATGTATCGGTGTGATCTGTGGATACTTTAGCTGACATAAAATTCATTCTGATAAGGTCTAATATCTAGACAGAATCAACACGACTAACTCAACAAAGGTGATTGCGTTAATTGTGTCAAAACATAGGCTGCCAAATATGGGCAAACTTTTAAAAGCAAACACAGGTATAAAATCATACAGATTTTGGCTGCTTGTTTTTACAACTGCCCTACTTTTGCTGCTGAGCCCCCAACATTCAGCATCAGCACAAACGGATAAATATTGGGAGTTTGAAACCCAAGGACGCCTGCTTAGAACTCACACGGCTGATCTTGATCGAGATGGCATTGATGAAGTTATCCTCATGGATGATTCTCAAACGCTTACCATGCTGGGTGCAGACGGTCAGTTTGTGTGGAGCGTGCCGATTCCCGGTCTGCAGGTGCTCGATATGATCGACATCAATACCCGGCCATTAGCACAAGGGGAACCGGCTCTGATTCTTGCTACCCCCGGTCGCCTGATTTGGGTCAATCGGAACGGTGATCTGACCCTTGAATATGATTTGCCTGCTTCACCGCTGGCCATTAGCACAGTCTCGGCAAGCACGTCAGATACAGTTCTGGTGGCGACCAGCACCGGACTTCTGGAGCACATCAATGGAACAACGGCCGAACGCCTGTGGCAGTTTGAAAACTTAAATCCGGTGAATCGAGTTGGTGCAGAGGCAGAGTTTGTCATTTTGCCCCCGATCGGCAACGACCTGACTCAAATTCTCTTTTCTGTTAGAACGGAAGAGGATAACGGAGAGCTCACGATGCTTGACCTGTCAGGCACACCCATGTGGTCACGGGTGACCCCAGATCATCAGCGGGCCATGGTAAATGTTCCTGTTTCTATTGGTGGAGAAGAGTTTGTGGCAACTGGCTCAGCACAGGGGCGTTTGGCCTTAATCAGCCGATCAACCGGGGCAGAACGCTGGTTCCGCACACCAAACCGACCGATTACGAGTATGCAAACGGCCGTGATTGGGGGTGAGCTAGGGCTGATTATCGGAACAGATGCTGGTACGGTGCTGGCTTACACGATTCAGGGGCGCAGGCTGTGGGACCGCGAAATGGGAGCAGGGCCGGAGCAGGGCGTTATTGAAATTGAGGTTGATCAGCTTGAGCCTGACTATTCTAAAGATTCAGTCATCATGATTGAGCTTGAGCCGCAGCAAACCGGGGCTCGCGCTGGTGTTGGTGAGATCGTGATACCGGGCCCAGATGGTCGGCCGCAGGGGCGCTATCCGGGCATTTCTGAACAGGCGGGTGGCGAACTGACTGACCTCAACAACGACGGTTTTCCTGAGCTACTGCTGACGGCATTTTCAACTGTATCGTTGCAAGATGCGGGTGCTGACACAGAAGTCACAGGCTTTGTGACCAACTGGACATGGCGTTTAGAGGCTGCACCATCTGCTTTGCTAGAGGTAACCAGTGCTGGTGACCAAACGCTGGCCATCATGGTAGCTGGTGAAGATGGTCTTCTGCACAACGTTTCTCCAGTTGTTGGGCTGCCTGTCTGGCAGCAGCGAGTCGATGGCACCATAGAATATCTTGAGTCTGTCTTTCCACCTGAAAATCCTGGTGCACTACCAGATATTTTGGTCGGATGGAACCGGACGCCGACCCGAGACACCAACAATGTTTTGATCGGGTCGTCTGGTGGTGTTGACTTAAAACGACTGGACGGTACCAGCGCATGGGATATTCCGGTGCAGATCGGGAGCTCTGTTACGGTTATTGAGGTAGATAACAATGTTGAAGAGGCGGGTGAGTCGGCCTTAACGCGCCGGCGCCAAGCCCAAATTTACATTGGGACGCAGTCGGGTGAAATTTTTGCACTGAGCTATCGTGGAGAACTGCTTTGGGAGCGGGATCTAGGCGGTCGTATTTTAGATTTAGAAATTGTGACCGGCTCTAGCGGAAACGACGTGCTGGCGGCTTCGACCTCTACTGGATCGCTTAGTTTGCTGTCACCGGTTAGCGGCAGCACGCTGCGCCAAACCAATCGATATGGGCAAATCAATCAGATTATTGATTCCCCTGATTTTGCGGCTGAAGAAACCACTGAAGATGTGGTTCTGGGTCTGGCTCTATTTGCCTTAGGTAGTAACGCCCGCCTACAGGGATTGGATGCGGACTTAAATGCAGTTGAAGGTTGGATCACAACTTTTTCAGAGCCACCGCAGCGCCTTCAGCGCTTAGACAATTCCCTGCTGGCAACGTGGAATAGCGGACAACTGGTCCGCCTAAGCTTGGGTCGTTTAACCCCGCTCCAGCGTATCTGGACAATTAATGGGGCGCAGCAACCGGCGGCTGTGATGTGGCAAGACATTGACGGAGACGGACGGGAAGACTTGGTCACCGGAGGCAATCAGGGGACGATTGGGCTCTACTCAACCGATGGTGAATCGACAGAATCGGTCGAGCTGGCTAGCCCTATTTTTGACTTAGGGTTTATCGGGCAGCAGGGGCTGCAATCTTTGATCGCTATCGGTGATAACGGCATTCTGACCAGTCTGTCTGCCCGCCCAAATCGGCCGCCGTTTTTGGCCAATGCAGTCGCCCTACCTAGCGGTGATCAGTACTCGATAAGCGTCACCGCCAATGACATTGACGGCGATATCGTTTCAGTTATTCTGCAAGTGTGGGATGAAGACGAACAGGTGTGGCGATCTATGGGTGAGCGTGATGCACCGGCTACCGCCAATCGGCTGGTGTGGAATATCGATTTGCCTGAGCCAGACACCCCTGTGCGCTATCGCTTTTTCTTTGATGATGGCACCTATGCGGGCAGCGTTGAACCGGCACCCGGTGTGGCTATTCCTGGACAGCAGTTTCCGCTTAACTATGTCCTGATTGGTGCTTTTCTGATGGTCCTTGTCCTGCTTGGGGTGCTGCTCCGTCAGTTCATCCAAGCAGTTCCATTCCGCGGCCGCAGGCTATATAGCAGTTTAACTGCTCAGCCAGAGTTGATCCTAACCAACTTAAATCAGATCTTCCGGCGAACAACCGGCTCGGCTGACCTGCTTTTAAATATTTCAGGCCGCGCCCGCCGGGATGGACGGGCTGCGCTGGCTGACTTATGCGATGGGTTGTATCTGCTGCCTGACCGGCCAGGCACCGCCATAGAAATTTTGTCTCAAAGTTTAGATGCTGAAGAGGCGCAAGATTGGGTTGACGTAGAGCTGTGGCGCGAACTGTTTGAGTTGACCAATGAGTTGTACAGCACCCCATCAATCGTGGAACTTGGGCTGTTCATTGATCGGCTTGAGGATTTTCTGCCCCATTTGCCCGCAATTGATCCAGAAGGGGAGTCATATACCCAGCTAGCGGCCCCTATGGAGCCATTGGAAGCGGTTGGCCGGGTAGAGATGGCGCGCGACCGGATCGCATTTCTACAAGAAGGTCAGGTGCTGCTTCAGCAGGAAGAAAATACGATGATGTGGCGGCCGTATACGATCTCGAATCAACTGGCCTTGGCTCTGAATATGCGCTGGCAAGCATTGAGCAATGCCACGATTGAAGAGCTGCGCGGTCGACCGTGGCTCATCCCATCGCTCAAAACCCGCCGTATGATCGCGGCTGGTGAGTCTGTTGTAGCCCTTGAGCTACTAAACAACGGGCAGGCGGCCGCAGAAAACATCAATGTTAATTTGGAAGAGGACCCCGCATATTCAATTGTTAACGCAGAGCAGTCAATTCCATTTTTGGCGGTGGGACGTACGACCACGCTTGAATTCAAGATTATGCCGCATGAACCGGCCGATCTGCGCTTAGCGTTTGAGATTAGCTTTCAAGACGCGGCCCACCGCAATCATGGCTTTGATTTTGCGGATATGGCGACAATGATCTCTGCCGACCGGCCGTTTTCACCGGTGCGTAATCCGTATGCGCCAGGAACACCCCTGCGTCGCCAAAGCCCGCTTTTCTACGGCCGGAAAGAAATTCTTGAATTCATTATTGAGACGATTCAAAGCACCAGCCAATCAAATGTGATTGTTTTGGTAGGGCAACGGCGGACGGGGAAAACATCGACGCTGCTCCATTTATCTGATGTCTCTCCTCCAGACGTGCTGCCCGTTTATGTTGACTGTCAATCTTTGGGTGTTTCTCAGGGAATGACCGGCTTTTTATATGACTTGGCATGGTTCATTTCTGACGCGCTAGTAGAAAGGGAAATTGACTTGGATGTACCTGACCTGCTTGTGTGGGAGAAAGATCCGTCCCATTACTTTCAACGGAAGTTTTTGCCCCGTGTTTATGAGCTGCTACCGTACAATGCAACCTTGCTCTTGGTCTTTGATGAATTTGAAGCGTTTGAGGAAATGATTGGAAACGGTACGCTACCACAGACGTTTTTTTCTTTTTTGCGCCACCTTATGCAGCATGGTGGCCGACTGAATTTTGTTTTTGCAGGGACTCATCGCTTAGAGGAAATGGGAACAGACTACTGGTCTGTGCTGTTCAATATTGCTCTTTATCGTCAAATTGACTATTTGGATCAAAGTTCAGCCTACAAGCTGGTTACGCAGCCGGTTGAAGGAAAAGTTTTGTACGATGACTTGGCACTAGACAAAATTTGGCGAGTAACGGCCGGACATCCTTACTTTTTGCAGCTGGTGTGCTATACCCTCATCAACTACGCGAATCGGCACAAAACCGCCTATATCACGATTGCAGATGTTAATGAAATGCTGCGAGAAATGCTTCGACTGGGTGAGGTGCATTTTGCTTATCTGTGGCAGTTTTCATCGTTTGCTGAACGGGCGGTACTAATTGCGATGGCCCACCTGCATGAAAGTAGTGAGCCGGTTACTGCTGCCGACGTGCAGCAGAGCCTGCGCCCGTTTGACCTTGACCTACTACCGGGAGAAATTACGGGTGCGCTACGCAGGTTGGTTAGCAGGGAGATCCTGAGTGAATATCGTGACCGTCGCTCTTCTATCTATGAAATGCGGGTCGGCTTGGTTCAGCTCTGGGTGGAGGAAAATCGCAACCTGAGCACGTTGTTTGAACGTAAACCGGTCTAGACTTACTCCACCATTACCATTGTTATGAAGATCAATTCGTTTTGTGCGCTTGGGGGCAAGGGGGGGAATGGTGTACTGGTTGGCAAGGGGGTATTTGAAGCGATAGGGGGTACCGTTGAAGTCATGGTGGGCGTTTGTGAGGCGATTACCCCTGAAACGATTTGAGCCGTGCCAACAGTGACGACTGAAAAATCTCTTACCAAGATGTAGCCGTAAATTTCATCGGCTGGAGCGACCCAGACTGTGTTGGCGGCATTTGGACCGTAAGTATCAAATACGTAATCCAAAACAGGTGCAATATCGTCTTCTTGGGAGCCGTGCGCGCCGGTGTTGTACCAGATATGCCTTGAGCTGTTTGAATTTGAAGCTGCCCAATCAATGCGAAATTTCATTTCTGTAATGCCTAAATATTCGATTCCAAAATCCCGGCCGATGGGCTCATCAAAATTTACCCCTAGGGCGGTGTGATTTCCATTCTGAAACGCTGGTGCATTGGTTTCTGTGATTTGAAAGTGCCAGCCGCCGCTTTCATTAAATTGCACATTTGTTATACCGTTGTTGCGCATATCCATCACGACAGGGTGGTATTCAGATACGAAGCATGGGGCTGCAAATGCGGTAACGACATAATCGTTGCGGGTTGTGCTGGCTACGATCTCTTCTAATTTATCGAACGATCGCTTGACAGCCGACTGATTCGGATCGTCGCATTGGCTTCCCCAACTGTGGCTCCCTAGTGACCAGCCATTTTCCAATGCACGCCGCGCGGCCGGTAGATCAACGCGCCAGTACTCATCTCTTTCATCTAAAAGTTCACCGATAAGGTAGATCGTGCCACGCCAGCCTTTCTGTTCAAACAGCTCCATCCCAGCAAATAAATACGTGTTGTCATCAAAACCGTGCGACCATGCCCACTGCTTGTTGTCTTTCAACACAGTTTTTGTGGTTGCTCCAAAACCTTGTGGAAGTGTTTCTCCAGAGGGAACAGCCACGGTAATTTTGACTTGATCTGCTGAGGTGGAATAGACAAGATGGCCGGAGCTTAAGACTGAATCGATCTGACCACCATCAGCAGAAACATAGGCCTGAATGGGACTACCTACATAGGTTTTGAGTGTTAGATCGTTAAAGTATAGAGCGGGTACGGCCGATCGATTGATCTGAATATCAACTTCATAAACGTTTTCGTTGAATGAGATTGGATGATTGGCGGCCGATGCTGCTGGCCCCATCAGCACTATGACAAATAAAAGGCTAATTAG
>JBCCSO010000217.1:0-7379 GCA_039199965.1 Chloroflexota bacterium
TAGGCTCTTGAAGCAGGCAAACGGAATTTTGTGGGCAACCCCGGTTATTTGACGATGGTTATGGCCAAACAGCAGCATTTCGACATTGGGATACTGCTTCACAAGCTGAATGAATTCATCCCCATTTAACAGGCGAATCAAGTCCATACCGGGTAGCCCGATCCGAAATGGCTGATGGTGCATGGCAATGATGACCGGCCGGCCCTCTGCACCAGTTAAGCTCTCTTTCAAATAAGCCAACCGATCCTCAGACAGCATCCCAACGTGCCGTCGTAATTCATCGTAAGGCGGACCGTTCAGCGTATCGAGGGCGATTAAGCGGTATTGGTTTTCAAAATCATGGATGAATTGAACAAACCCGTTCGCATCTTTGGGATTGTCAGGGAAAGCCTCTTGAAAATTTTGACGATGATCGTGATTCCCAATCATTAATTTGAACGGAACTGCCAAAGGTTCAATCAGGGTACGGAATCTTGTGTAGGCTTCAGGCTCACCTTCATTGGTCATATCGCCTAAAAATAAGCACAGCTCAGCATCTGAATGATGTTGATTCACGTGGCTAACTAGCTTGCGCAGCACTTCGGCTGAATCTACCCCGCGCTGCGGTCCCTTTTCGGCCGTGATGTGCGGATCTCCCACAATAATTAGCTTCTTAAATTTCATTCGTCCTGATCCATCCAGTCCAAAAATCGGCCGATTCCCTGCATCACCATCCAAGGAACTATAATCAATAACGCGCCGATCAGTAAGAAAGGTAAGGAGCTTAGGATCGCCTGCCAACCGTATACCAATCCGCTCAATAAACTTCCTCCAATAACTAGCGTCAAAACCGCCATCCATAAGTTACGGCGATTGTTATCAGTGCGAATCGATTTGGCATTCCGATGCCCCCTTACTTCTGCTGGTTTTTCATCTTTGTGTTCCATAGCAGCATTGTGCCAGATCAATATGAAAATGTTGTGGAGAGATTGTTAGTAAGTACCGACATCTGGGCTAACGGTAGAGGCCCAATAGTGAATACCACCTTCCATATTAATCACATTGGTCCAGCCACTCCCCTTCAGAAAGGCAACAACTTGAGCAGACCGTGCCCCATGATGGCAAAACACCACGATTTCGGCGTCTTTATCGGCCGAAACTGATTCTGGGATCGCCTCTAACCTTCTAGCTGCCAAATCGCTTAATGGCATATGAATCACTCCATCACCTAAATTTGCCATCTGCAGCTCATGCGCCTCTCGCACATCGACCAACAAAAAGTTCTCACCCGCTTCACGTTTTTCGTTCACTTCGGCCGGGGTAATCTCCGGTACACCAAATTGATTTGCCATAAATTCTCTTGACCTCTCAAAAGTAAAAATCTAAATTGTTTGCAGCATCCCCTCGAAGTCCAGCCAGAATTGTCAACCGCTAAAATGACAACAGGGTAAACATCTAACACAGATCAGACGATGAATAAACAAGAAATATTGGAAATTTGCAAATGGAAAGAAGATGAAGGTTGGTTTGGCCAATTTGAATGCTTTTCTCCATTACTAGATCACACCGTTGAGATTCATCTTATCGTTAACAATGATTATCAGATTTCCGATCGCACGTTGGCAATCGTCAATGCTTTTTTAGGGTTAAACGAGCACTCTTTACTAGAAATTAAGCGGTTTTTGTGGGAGGGTTGCCAGCTATGCTGTGAGGAAATTAGTTATGGTATTGAAGTAAAAGAGGGGCAAACAGAAACAGAAGCTAACCATGAAGCTTTCGGCGTATTCAATAGAGAAGACGCCTTTGAAAAAAGCTCATTGATGTACCTGTTAATCAACGAATCAAATGAAGAGTTCAAAGGCAACTATGGGCTGCTCAATTTTGATAATGAGTGGGAGAGTCATATTTCAGTTGTTGTGATGAAAGATGGTGAGATTGTGGGACACGGGGAAAGTGGTGTTTACGTAGGCCAATTTGAGAGCCACTAATCAAAGCCGTGCATTCTAGTCGATAGCTTACACTTCCATAAAATTCAGCTTCAATCACAGGAAAAGCATCTGTCAAAGATAGTAAGCTGAGCCTGTCGAAGCTGGGGTTAGGCTTTAGAGAAACTGTGGGGTTCAATTCGTATGACCGGTTCCTAGTTCAAGCTGTTTAAGCCCTCGAAAAATGACCCCCGTATGCCATTCAGTTTCATTTATCTTTGTTTCAAGCCTTAAATTTGGGAAACGGTCAAGCAGGGTGAGAATCGCAATACGTCCCTCTAGTCTGGCCAAAGGGGCCCCCAAACAGTAGTGAATCCCTTTACCAAAAGCCAAATGATTCTGACCGCTTACCGGCCGAGTAATATCAAACGCATCCGGCCGGGCATGCACGCACCCATCCCGATTGGCAGAGGTGATCACCACGCGCACCACATCCCCCCGCTTAATCTGGTGCCCCATCAATTCAACATCTTTGGCCGCCCAGCGGGTTGTGGAGGTTTCAACGGGTCCATCAAACCGCAGCATCTCTTCAATCGCTTGGTCAATTAAATTATTGTTTTCCCTTAACGTTTGTAACTGATCTGGGTGCATCAGCAAGCTCAACACCCCATTCCCGATCAGGTTGACAACCGTCTCATGGCCGGTAACAAACAGCAAAGCGACCATGCTTGACAGCTCCGCCTCGCTCAGCCGTTCACCATCCGCTTCTGCCAAAACAAGATCGCTAATCAAATCATCTACGGGATGTTTCCGTCGTGCATCAAACATGCCGTTTAGATAGTTCACAAATGCACGCACCCGCTGTTTCCGACCCTTTAAAGTAATGCCGTATCGGCCGGGGGCGATGATCGCCTTTGACCAGTCGTGCATTTGGTCGCGATCTTCGGCCGGGATTCCCAACATCTCAATGATGACGTTAATGGGCAAAGGAAACGCATAGGAACCGATCAAATCAAAGGATGCTTGATCAGCCACGGCATCCAACAACTTGTCGGCCGTAGTTTGAATACGCGGAGCCAGCTTTTCAATGCGACGGGGTGTGAAGGCTAAATTCACCAACTTTCTCAAGCGCGTGTGATCGGGTGCATCAGCAAAAAGCATATTCCGATTGATCATTTGGAATAAGCGATTTCCTTTGCGCTTAGACGTTCCATCTTTGGCATTCTGCGGGTCTTTTACAAACGTGCTCGTATCTCGCAGAACCGCTTCCACATCTTTGTGTCGGGTGATGTACCAAATATTTCCACCATATGGGGCTTCATGGGCATAAACAGGACAGTGCTCCCGCATGTGTGCGTAGGTTGGGAAAGGATCGGTTTTGAATTTTGGGGAAAACAGATCGAGCTTTTGCATTCATCTCCTATCTTACCAAAAGTCGATAGTTGATGAGATGATAAGATGAAGGTGGTTTTTATTACATCATCTATCATTTCATCTATTTTCTCATATCAATAGCATCAACGCCTATCTAAAAAGCAATTTCTCGTAAATTTATAGTCGTTTGTGTCTTTCGTTTAAAATTTCGCGCTCATATATATTTATGGTGGTAAAAAATCATCTATAACCAAAAATTTTTGGAGGAAAAATCTTTGAAAACTCTAGTGTCAAAACATCTTATAGCGGTTTTTATTTTTATAACAATTCAAGCTGGATTGATTTTGCCTGCGGCAGCGGTTGATAATCCAATAAACGACGAAATCAACAATGTTCCCGACTTAGAGTATTGTGAAGCGCCTTTTGAGTGGATGAGTTACCTGACTTCAATAAACGGGCAGGACATTTTTCAAGAAAACTCTCGGAAGCTATATGCCACTAGCGATGGTATCAGCTTCAATAAAGTGACACCCGAAAATCAAAGCAATCAGTTTTTCCATGAGCCAACACAAAATCCTACTAGAATCTTCTTGCGCGAATTTTCCGACTCGAATCAATTCCTACATTGGACAACAGATGGGCAAACCCTAGTAGATGCAACCCCAGAAGGAGATTGGAGCAATTTTGAATATTTAACCACCAGTAACAAGAGAGACTACTTTAAATTTGCAGATAAATCCGGCAAAAGTTTCCTCGTCTCTATCAGCGAAGATGGCATGACTACTTCAAACCTAACGCCAGATGGTGAGTGGCTAAGATTCAGTTATTCTGTGAATTTGAATGGCTCAGACTATTTTGTGTTTATCGATGATATCACTTTTGAGTATCGCTTATTCTCCACAACAGACGGGCTCACCCTAAGTGATGTAACACCTAATGGTGGAAAAATAGCCAATATGTACTCGTGGGATATGACAATTAATGGCAAGGCATTCTTCGTCATATCAGACTCTGACTTCACCCAAAATCGACTTTACTCAACCATTGACGGCATCACGTTTTCCGATGTTACGGTTGGTGAGCCTCGTACAAGTATTGGATATTTTGGGCAAGTTTACGACCAACACATATTTGGATTTAGTACGAGCAATGGTACAGAGCCCATGATGATGTATGCAACTGTAGACGGGGAAAATTTTTCGCCAATTCAATTAAATAGTGACTTTGACGAGCTAAACAATTTTGAGCAATTAAAAAACTATGGTGAAAACACATTGGTCAGATTGATCGATCGATTCGACAATGAGTATTTGTTCTCAACAAGCGATGGGAAAAATTACACAAACTTAACACCAAATAAATTATGGTCTCAAGCTTTCCAAATCACTTCAGACGAAAATACAGACTTTTTTATGTTTGCCACCGTATCCCCCATTAGGTATCACTTGTTCTCGACATCTAACGGTGAATCCCTAAATCAAGGCCCAGTAGGCGACTGGTTCAGAATTGAGCATCTAAAATCAAGTCATGGTAGGCATTATTTTGAGTTTACAGAGCTATCAGGAATAGAACTTTATGGCTCTCTCTATTCCACGATAGATGGAACAGTCTACAGGGATGATAACCAAGGTGAAACTTGGTATCTTGTAAATGCTGCTGGGGAAGATGATTTAAGAGACTATTTCTTTTTTGGTTACACCGAAAATTTTTCGTTGGGACTTGAAAAATATATCCCATATTCAACAAGCGACGGCAACTCGTTTGAAAAAAGCTTAATTGAATTTGATGATAAACCAACTTTCATAACCAATAGTTTCGGCCGTGACTTATTCCTAGTAAAGGACAGCCTTGATAAGGCTACCCTGCTCACAACAGCTGATGGGGTTTCATTCAGCGAGGCCATCCTGCCTGCATCAGTTACAAACTGGTCTTGGGTTAGCTACATCACCACCGTAGAAAACTATGATATTTTTTCATTTAGAGAGAGTGAGACTGGTAATGAAAAGTTGTTAACAACTGTAGATGGGCAGAATTTCAATGACAACACACCGTCAGGCAATTGGGGATCCATCGAACTAGTTCAAACAAAAGGGCACACATATTTAAAATTTTCAGGCACGGAAGGCAACAGTGGAATACTACTGGCGATTTGCGCCCCAGAAATCGAACTAGATGGCCAGAATTTTGACGGAGTTTTCGGTTCGACTGAAGTAAATAGTGAACCACTAACACAAACCTTTTTGGTTTCAAATCGTGGAACCAAGTCACTATTACTTGATATCGGGTCTATTCAACTAGAAAAGGGGGAACACTTTACAGTCAATCCTCCACAACAATCCATCTTGGAGCCGGAAGAAAGCACATCGATCACCGTAACATTTAGCCCAAAAACTATTGGTGTATTCTCAGACGCGTTAACTATTTCTAGCAACGATAGCAATGAACCAGTTATTACATTGGAGGTGTCTGGGGTTGGCTTGTCTGGCTCTGAAGACTTAACCAAGTTGTTTCTCCCAATTATCAAGTAGATTTTAGAACACAAAAGCCACAGACTTAAAACCAATAAAGTCTGTGGCTTTTAAACTTAGATCTTACTCATACCGGAATCGCCAGACGCCAATGGCAAAGAAAACGGCCGCAAACAGGAGCATCACGCTAGATTCTGGTATTACATCGATCAGCGTGTCGCCCCGGACTACGAGGTCAGTCATGCCGCGTAACGCCCAGCTTGTGGGGGTGAAGTTCGCCACAAACTTAGCGGCCGGAGGGAAGAACTCCAGCGGATACCAACACCCACCCAAAAGAGAGAGTACCATCCCCAGCATAATGCTAAGCCCGTTTGCTTGCCCGTCCGACTTCACAAAGGTACCCAACATCGTCCCCAAAGCAACAGCCGCAAGACCAAAGCTAAACAAGACCAATGCCAGCCCGCCGGGGCTTCGGCCGTAACCGATGCCAAAGACAAGGCCACCAAACAATACCAGTAGCAGCATTTGAACCAACCCTTTGCCCAATTGACCAAAGATCACACCACCCATATACGTGGCTTTTCTAGTAGGTGTCGTCAACATCCGGCTAAGGGTGCCGTACTGCCGCTCGCTTACAAACAAAACCGAAACACCAATGAGTGGGATGAATACCCACGTAATTAACTGGCCCAGCGCCTGTTGACTTTGCACGTCAAAACCACCAGAGTCGGCTTCGGCCGGTTGTGTGAGCATCACACGCTCTGGCTGATCAGCTAGCCGTTCAGCCGCCCGTTCACGAATGGCTTGGAACCATGCATCCTGTTCAGCCTGATTGGCAAAGCGATCATCGGCAGCCAGCGTTTGGGTGCTGTTAGAAGCGATTTCCAGTGGGCCAACCAAGTCAATGACAGCCAACTGCACCGCTTGGTTCACAATCTGCCCGTTGGTGTTGCTGGGCTGGATGCGCAAGTCCAGTTCAACCGGGTTTCCAGCCAGAACATTTGACTCAAATCCAGCAGGGATGTGCAGCACCGCTAATGCCCCATCTAAATATTGTTCATTGGCATCCTCCAGCGTTACGCGATTGGGGGCCACGCTCGATGAGGCCTCTAAGGCTGATACAAGTTCGGCCGATAAGACGCTCTGATCTTCATCTACCAACAACATCGCCAAGCCCGGGTTGGGATTATCGTCATCGCCACCCCCGAAAGACCCGGCAAAAATAGCGGTGAATACAACGGGCAGGACCAAGAATGTAAGCCATGCCATCGGTGTTGAAAATTCTAATTTGATATCGCGCAAAGCGATTTGGAACATTTTGTTGAACATGATTTTAGCGTGTTAGCCGATCAGCATATCAGCCCATCAGCAACATTTTTGGTAAGGGCTATATCATTCGGTTCACCCGAATGGTTCGCCCCCAATTTTTAGGATTCCTGCCTTTGAAACAGAAAGACGGAAATAGCAAACAAGACGATGGCCATAAGCCACAGTGCGCCAACATTGGGTAGCACATCGACAAAGGACTGACCCAAGCCCAACTTGGTAAAGCCTTGCAGCGCCCACTGGTTGGGCGTGATCGCCCCCAGCCAATTCACTAATTGGTTGTCGATCTGAACAAACGTCCCACTGA
>JBCCSO010000218.1:0-7307 GCA_039199965.1 Chloroflexota bacterium
ACATCTAGCAGCCAGATGATGCCCACTGCGGGCCAAAACACAACAAAAGGAAATATGCCGATAGCGCGTAAATTGCTGGGGACAATTTCGCTGGTGGCCAAGGCGGTTGGCAGCAGCATCACCAGTGGCACAATGATAAGGACCCAGCGGCCGAACTGCTCATGCGCGTCACGGTTTGTAATCTGCTTAAGCAACTGCCAGATTCCCAAAGCTGCGGCAAAAATCGTCAATGGAAAGAAAAGCGGTCGGCCGGGAATGTTGAACCGCACGTATGGGTCACCGTTCCAGAAGAGCATAGCGACCGCGCGGCGCAGCCCATCCAAGGTTGAAATGCCTCCATCAGACGCCCCTACTTGCCCAATACGCACCCAGAACGCCTCCGGGTTTTGGAAAAACCAAAACAAGAGCGGCAGCAGCACAACGGCTCCCACAAGCCCAACAAAGCCTAATCCTTTAAATAATTCAGTGAATTGATGCTGTTTACCCCATGCAAACAGCATCATAATCAGCGGGATGGCTAGCGCCACAGGGAAAAGCCGTGCGGCCAAATAAGTATGAGCGGTCAGCCCCAGAAAAAGCCCGGCCGCCCCAAAAAACCACCATGCAGGCTGCTGACGCTCTAGACGGCGAAAGCCATCGATCAAAAACAAGATGGTTAACGCTTGGGTTAGCGGCTGGCTAATGGCCCGAAAACCCAAGCGGCTAAACAGCAGATGGGCAAAGTTAATGGCTAACAGGATGGCAGCGATTAATGCTACTCGTCGGTCGCGGAGCAGGCGGGCCCCTAGTTGATACGTAGCGGCGATGGTAAGCAGACCAAAAAATCCGGCCGTCAGCCTAAGCGCGAAAATGCTGCTCCCTATGCGGTTCATCAGCAGCCCGGCCGCATAGAAGAAGAATGCTTCTTTACCCGTGTAGCTGGAAATAAAAATCGGCCGATATCCATCAAACGCAATTTCGCTTGACAAAATAGCGTTTGCGGCTTCATCAAAGTGCAAACCGGCCGGGAACTGCTCTAGCTGATGTACCCGCAGCCAAAATGCACACAGTAACACAGCTATTAGAATTAGGCGGATCACACCACGTATGGTCATGCAGGCAAGTGTATCAGCCCTTGGTAGCCAAGGGTACAACTGTTAAATTTTCAGCTTCGTTGGAATCGTAAGCCCGCAAGCGGTTCCTTTGTTTAATTCACTCTCAAGTATGAGCTCTCCTCCAATAGCGGCTGCATGCTGTTTAGAGATAGCCAACCCTAATCCTACCCCATCAAATTTGCGATTGTAGGTATTCTCAACCTGCATAAATGGCTCAAAAATAATTTCTAGTTCTTTTTGCGAAATACCAATTCCTGTATCCACGATCTCAAACAAAAGTTGATGGTCTGCAGGCTGACTTACCTTGAAGGTTACTGAGCCCTCTTTAGTAAATTTAGCCGCATTGTTGAGCAGATTTGACAAGATTTGCTGTAGCTTTTGATAATCAGTGGTGATGGTTTGCAGGCAAACTGTGTTTTCAACAGTCAACTGATTTTGGTTCTTGAGCATCAAGGGTTGCACCAGATTGCACAGCTCAGAAATCAGCCGTTCAAGCTGAACCGATTGGGGTTTTATGGCAGTCCGGCCGGATTCAAGATGGGAAATTTCCAAAACATCGGTTACAAGCCCCAACAAGTTTTGAGCGGCAGACAAAACATTTTCAGAGGCATGCTGAATTTCTTCCATATCATCTGATTCAGGCACTTCATCCAGTACATCTTCAATAATCTCACTGTATCCGATGATTGCATTGATGGGGGTACGCAATTCATGACTCATCATAGCTAGGAATCTATCTCTAGCCACGTTGGCGGCCTGAGCTTGTTCAAGAGCCCCCTGAAGCGCAACAGTGCGCTCTTTAACCAACTGCTCTAACTCAATATTTTTGTCTTTCTCCAGCTTAGCCTGCAGTTTATGCGTTTCAGCTTGGTGAGAAATAATAAGAGATTGTCTTTGTTTCGTTATCTCTTGATTAAACGATTCATTTTTTATATGCGTAAATCGCCACGCATATTCGAGTGCTTCTTCAAATCTCCCCTGTTTAGCTAAACAGTCCGCCTTTAATTTGAAGAGGGATTGCGTCATGATCTGCTCATTTATATCGGCCGCAATGTTCAGCGCCTCTTCAACATGGGCCAGCGCGAGATCTGTATTTCCCATTTCCATTTCCAAACGGGCCAACTCTTCAAGATTAGAACAAACGATAAAAAAGTCTTCTCGCTCCCTCGCTAAACGAATTCCAACTTGGATTTTTTCAACTGCTTTTTCAGGCTGTCCCATTTCTCTATACAGCGTTCCCTGAGTTGAATTTACGTAACCAAGTAAACTCCAATAAGAAATTGATTTGCTGATTTCTTCAGCAACCTTTAGCGCGTTCTCAGCTTTTTCAAATTCGTTCAGCTCAATATATGAGCGAGCTAAATTTGCAGAAGCAATCGAATGGATTTCTTGGTTTCCGATCTCTTTAGAAAGTTCAATCGCTTCCAAATACATATCAACCTTGTTATCTTCAAAAGTTGCAAGAACATTTAAAGCATTCGCAATTTCCCTTTTGTGACCACCCCTGCGAGCTGATTCAAGCGACACTGAGAGAGATTGGACAGATTGTGAATGATCTCCCAATTGTCCAAAGCAGCTACCTAAAATATTATGGGCTCGTGACTCCCATATAGTTTCTGTTGAGCCCTCAAGATCCAAAATCGCTTCATTAACATACTGAATAGACTGATCGTAGCGGGCTTTCTTGAACTCAATACTGGCCAGAACCACCTTTATTTTAGCTGGCCCTTCTAGATAAGATGCGTTTGCAAAAATTCCTTGATGGGCCAACTGCTCGGCTTGCTCTAGCAAGCTGGCTGTCTCTTCCAGATTGCTAAACCGGATAAGATAGGCGAGGTCGATCAGCAGGTCGATTTTTTCCTGCTGAGACGCCGTAGTTTCTAGTTTTTTTCGTATCAGCTCCTCGTTGTATAGATGATGGTCCATTGAATTTTATGTCTGCGTTTGCGCAGCTTTGGGTCTCATCAGCTGGTGTTAAACCAGACATTTACTGTCAAGCAATTACACCGGACAAACACCTAAAGCTTCGCCATTGTCAGGGTTTTTCCAGAGTCCTGTCCGTTTTCAAATTTACATCCACAGATTGCACCGATCACACAGATGAGTCCCTATCAATTGGTTAAATCTGGATTGTCTGTGGATCACTTTCTGACTTTGGAAAAACTGTTTCGCCATTGTCAAATAGAAACCCAGCAAATAAAGTTGGACGAAGCACTGGTTTAGGATCACGATTTACACCGGGCGAAGACTGCTGTACAAGATCATAAAAAAATAGTCAGGACAAATAAATAGGAAAACATGTTGAGTGAGTGCACATCATTTACTGACATTGATAACAGCACCTAGCGGCTTTAAACTATCGTCGGAGAGTAGTGTCATCCTTAATTTACTAAAGCTAACTTGGGGAACTCACTAAAATTGTGAAATTTGGTGCAGATAAGGTCTACAAAATCATATGTTTGTTAAATTATTCACAAGCGTAGGTTTAGCGTAGGATTTGCGTATTTTTGCCGTACAGTAGTGCATAAAAGAGTTTCATATACTACTGTCATCAATTCTTCTCCTTCCCTTGAATCAGGGTTACAGATTCACAAGTAAGTAAACAATCTTCTTCTCCTCCTTTAATGAGACCCGATTCATACGAATCGGGTCTTGTTGCTTCCACAACCTACGCCCCACATACTTAACGTATTAGCCTAGCATTTTTGCCAGCCTACCACTAGAATCCAACGCAAAACCGATTTTTGAGCTTCGTCATAGTCAAAGGAAAAACAAGGAGAAAGTTTCCTCATGGATGTAAATACAATTTTAGAATCAATCACAACCTTGGTCTCGACCTATGGGCTGAGAATCTTAGGTGCTATTGCCATTTTCTTCATCGGCCGGATTGTGTCGCGGCGCTTGGCAGATTTCACGGCCGACCTGATGAAGAAGCGGTCGATTGATGCCACACTAGTAAGCTTCGCCAGAAATCTGCTCTACATGCTGCTGATGGCAACCGTTGTCATTGCCTGCTTAAATTTACTAGGCTACCAAACCACAACCTTGGTTGCTGTGTTAGGTGCAGCTACGTTTGCTATTGGTTTCGCTCTGCAAGATTCTTTGTCAAACTTTGCAGCCGGAGTCATGATTGTTTTTTTCAAACCTTACCAAGTTGGAGATTTGGTTGAGATCAACGGAGAGTTTGGTGTCGTGAAAGCGGTTCAGCTCTTCAATACCGTTGTGACATCCCCTGATAACAAACAAATTATAGTTGCCAATGGTGCAGCATTGGGAGACAACATCACCAACTATTCAGCGAACGGCCACATTCGACTAGATATGGTTTTTGGTATTGGATATGGAGATGACCTACTAAAAGCAAAAGGAGTGCTTGAAGATATCTTAACTTCTCAGCCAGAGGTTTTGAAAAACCCAGCCCCCTCTGTTTCTGTATTGGAACTTGGTGACAGCAGCGTTAACTTTGCTGTACGGCCGTATGTCAAAGTAGCAGATTATTGGACGGTCCATTTCAAAACCCATGAACAGGTCAAACTGCGGTTCGATGCCGAAGGTATTTCGATCCCTTACCCAACCCAAGACATCAACGTTACCCAAACAACTTTATAGTTAAATTTAGGGTCAAACACATTTATTTCCGGCCGATAGGTGCATTTCTGCCCATCTATCGGCCTTTTTGCTACATATGGCTGAAAAATTCACCAAAAGCCTACCCAATAGGGTTGCCTTTCATTGCTTGGTAATTTAGACTTTCGAAAGTTATGTAAAGCCTTTTCGGTTGTCGTTTGCCTACTTACGCCCTCACAGTCAACATTCTTGCCCACAACCGACTCTATAAATCGAAAGTGTTCCAATGAAAAAGATTACCTTTTTGTGCCTTGCCTTTGCCACGTTACTAATTCAAATTACGTTTGCCAGCGCCCAGTCAGCCAATAGCGGCTCAGTTCAAGGATTTGTGCATGTTGATATCAATGGTGATGGTATTTGTCAGGACAGCATTCCTCTCCCCGGCATCATCATCGATGTTGATATCCCCTCTGTTAATTCAAAAATCCGGGTTTTTTCAAGCTCTGATGGCAGCTACAACGTAGGTTCAACTAACCAAGGCACATGGCGTCTTGCAGCCAGTTCCGGCAGTAATCGCTGGGTTGCCGTTCCACCTAATCCTAAATTGATTGAAGTTACCAGCAGCGAAGGGTTGACAAAAGAAGGGGTCAATTTTTGCATGCAGCGGGTAGCGGTAACCACTAGCACAACAAACACTGAGCCAAATGACAGCCGCACAACGGCCGAGCAATCTTCGACAGCCAGTAGCAGCATCAATGAAAATATGAGCCTTTCAGAGCAGTCAGAATCACTGCTAACCAATCCCCCAGAGCCGATCCAGCCGAGCACTGAAGAACTCGCTAAAATTGAAAATGAATCTCTTGAAGATGTGGCCATCAATGTAGACACATGGCTCGACTACGCCAACTCTATTCGAGAGATGGCGGGTGTTCCGCTTGTAACGCAGGATGACAGCCTAACGGCCGGAGCGCAGGCCCATGCTCGCTATATGGTGGTTCACGATCGGCCGATCGCACACGCAGAAGATCCATCATTCGCGCTTTACAGCGAAGCAGGCCACATTGCGGCTTCAAAGGGTTTGATCTTTTCTACGTCGCAGATTCAGGCAGACCATACGTGGGCCTTTAACTTCTGGACCTCTGGCACGTTCCATCTCATCCCACTGATTGATCCATATTTAAAAACTGTAGGATACGGGAATTACAACCAAGATATTGGCAATTTTAAAATGTCGGCCGTAATCGATGTTGGCTCAGGGCTAGATACCCCTGATGGTTCATATGAATATCCGGTTATGTTCCCAACAGACGGTGCTGAAACGTGGGTCGTGCGCCAGAGTCTGTATGAGTGGCCTGATCCGGCCGCGAGCTGTCCCGGATTTGAGCGACCGACCGGTGCTCCCATTGTGCTCATGCTACAAGAAGATCCCACTATTTCAACGGCACCAAGGGTTTCAAGCTACAAAATAGAAAAAGATGGGGTTCCCATCAGCAACATTTGTATGTTTCATGAAAACTCATACAGCAGCTCAAATAGCGCAGAACAAACCGTCGGCCGAACTATTTTGAACCTGCGTGACGCAATCGTTCTGATTCCAAGGGACCCGCTTACGATAAACTCAACCTATGATGTAGAAATCGTGGCAAACGGTGAAACGCACTCATGGTCATTCAACACACGCAAGTCGCCATAGTTGGCACAAAAGTATGAAAGTCATGTAAATTGTACGATTTGACCCTTGAAGCTTCTTCTGTTTGTATATATATTACAAATAGCTGAGCAAAATCGTATGAAATTGTCAGTTTTGATAGGTTAATGGCTCCCTCCACGAATGCCTTTCAATTACCACAACTCTTAATGACAGTTTGAGAAAGTTGTGCGATCCCACCAACTACTTCATTCCTAAAGTGAAAAACCCGCTGATGTTAATAAACATCAGCGGGTTTTTTATCCTTATGGGACGTATGCTATTAAAAGTTGGTAATTTAAAGTTATCCTTCAATATTCAACCAAACTTCTACTACCCTTCTGCAGCAAAGTAGTCTACACGCCGGACTTAGGCCGTTTTCAAAATCCTTCTCCGGACGATTATTTTTTGAAAACGGCTGCTGGGCAATTTCAAAACGTACAAAGTGGATGATTTAATTTTGCAAATCGCCTTATTCATGCAGATCAGAGCGGTTTGACAAATTGAGCAAAAGCTGGACCGTTGTTCACACCTCGCAGCATCATCCCTTGACCGCGTGAGGTGTGACGATCAACCGTTGGAAGATCAGCCGGATCACGCATTTGAATCAGCAGTGTTGTTCTAGCTTCATCGCTAACATTTACGCCAGAGCCATGAATGGTCAAATAGCTAAAGAAGAGCACATCACCCGCCTTGGCCTCACACAGATCAGCTGATTCCAACGGATATTGATCCAGCGGCAGATGCCAATTCCCTTCTGCAATATGTTTGATAGGGCCCTGTTTGTGACTACCAGCTACTACCCGAACACACCCTTTTTCTTCTGGAGCATCATCAAAGTGAATGATAGCCGCAATCATTGTGTGCTGTTCGTGTGGGAAAAACGGATGGTCCTGATGCATCGGGAACGGTGCCCCTTTTGACGGTGGCTTGATAAACAGCTTGTTGTGGTGCAGCTG
>JBCCSO010000219.1:0-7301 GCA_039199965.1 Chloroflexota bacterium
GACCATACCCCACATCAATTGAGAAAACCTTTGCTGCCTCGGCTTGGAGTAATACATCTGTGAAGCCGCCGGTGCATGCGCCTACATCGGCGCATATTTTTCCGGCAGGATTCACATCAAATTTTTCCAGTGCACCTGCGAGTTTGTAACCGCCACGGCTTACCCAAGGCATCACACTGACCAGTGAGAGCTCATCATTTTCTTGAACGGCCGACCCGGCACGATCGACAATCACTCCATTTACCATAACTTCCCTCGCCATGATCATCCCCTTTGCTTTTGCTCGGCTTTCAACCAATCCCCTTTCGGTCAAAGCCACATCAAGTCTTTTCCTCTCTTTTCTCGCCATTAAGTCTCTTTTAGAACCTTTTCATCCCACTCTGCCAGCGCTTCTGCCAGCGACTGGCGCATATGAATCTCTGGTACCCAGCCGGTATCCTGCTGGATGTCTGCAAAGGAACCGTACAGCACCGGTGTGTCAGACGGCCGCATTCGTTCTGGATCGTATTCAACCTCAATTGAAATATTGGCCAATTCAGCCAAGATGTTGACGATGGTGTAAATTGGAACCGGTGTTCCGGAGCAGATATGATACATTTTCCCAGCTTGCCCCTTTTCAGCCAACAACATATAGGCTCTGACAACATCGCGTACATCAGTAAAATCCCTTTCAGCATCCAAGTTTCCAACAAGAAGCTTAGACGGAATCAAGCCAGCACGCATTTCAGCAATTTGACTCGCAAAATCTGGCACCACAAACCCTTTTGCTTGTCCCGGCCCAATATGATTAAACGGCCGGGCCTCGATAATTTTCATGTGTGAATACCGACGCTGATAGATCGATAGCAGATCACCCGCCGCTAGCTTGCTAACTGCGTATGGGTGCCACGGATTTGGCTGACTTTTTGCCGTAATCGGCATATTTTCTCTTGGCTGAGGACCGTATAGCTCAGCACTAGTCACCGCCACCACAGTCTGAACGTCGTTTGCAATAGCTGCCTCAAGCAAGTTGACGGTGCCAATGGTATTCACCATGATCGTCAGGGCCGGTTTGCGCCATGAAAGCCCCACATCCGCCTGCCCTGCAAGATGATAAATTGCTTCCGCTTTAGACTGCTTGACCGCCTCAAACAGTGAGCCTTGATCAAGTAGGTCACCCACCAGAGGTTGAAATGGGTAGGCTATGTCAGGATCAAATTCGTGCGGCAGAACCAATCCAGAAACAGTATGACCCAGATTATTGAGTAAATTTACAAGGTGGCTACCAGCAAATCCGGCCGCACCAGTAACGAAAACATGCATAAAGGTTTATGGCAATGAGAATTTTTAAATGTCGGCTTGATCCTCAGGAGGAATGAGAGCGTACCAAGACTGTCAGGTCATTTCCAAAAATGATTACTCGGAAAAGAACTTTAAAAACGGCTGTAAAGCGATTTGATGATTTAAATTTGCAAGTCGCCTGAGGGGCTAACAAGTTAGCATTTGATCAACCCCACCGCGCCAATTGAGAATATTTCATTTATCTGTCTTAGCTTACTATTGTCCTGAGAAAACTGATAACCGGTTAAATTTAAACTCACAGACACTTAATTTTCGGGTGAAATAAGACAAAGTAGTCAGCCTTGCAGCCAAATTATACAAAGTCAATCAAATTGGTGGTAGATGTGCTAACCATCCGCCGTTATACTAATGGCCTATGCCGGTTTCTAAAATACGCAGCATTGTTGATACATCATTTAGAAATATTTGCGGAGAAAACTATCTATTTAGCTTACATTGGCATGGACACCCTCAAATTCCAACGCAATTAAATGAGGGAGTTTCAACAATCTGGGTAGTTTTATCATCGCGCGAGGCAATTTTTAAGCACCGGCAAGCCCTACTTGAGCATGAAGAGTTAAGCACAATTGAAACAAATTTTATTCTTTCTTCTTTTGATGAGTTCTTTGATTTTATTCGAGCAGATCCTGTCACCGCCAATCAGCTCAAAGAAAATGCTATTTATAGCAATAAAATACCATATATAGACAACCTTGAAGTTGATCCAACTGCCCAGATCGGCTTCTTGGCCAAGAACCTGCTAAAGGCCAGTGAGGATTACATAACAAGTCGAGATCAACTGTCATTATTAGCCCTTTCAAAAATCTTAAATCTCTCAGAGTCTGATCAGTTAACAACTATACTAGACAGCCTATTCAATCAGTTCGCTTGTGAAGAATCAGCAGCAAGCGATCAATCTGCAAACAAGCAAAGTAAGGACTGTCCCCCTATCGATTTCCCTGCGCCGATTGCAATCTACCAGCGACTGGATAAAGGAATATTGGTTACCTGCAGGCCGGTAGAGGCACTCCAAACCATCGATCAAGATAGCATCTCAAAGTGGATGCAGGGACAGTCAATCAGCGCGCTACAGGTCGCTACACCGAAACAGCTTGTAGAAGCTGTCAAAATCAGTGATATGGCTGGATTCCGTTTGATGAGCTACGAGCTGGTTTGGGGGCAAGACATCCTTGAATCTGTAACTATGGATCTGGAAATCTTGGTACTCAATTGTGCTCAGGCTGTCACGAATTTATCTATTTGGCAAGTAGGAGCAGCACGACTCGATTACAAGGCAAAAGGGTTTTACTTAGACGAATATGACAGCAAGCTCGTCCATGATTTTCAAAACCGAATCTTGAATACTCAATTGCAAAACGAGCTCTTAGCCCGCTTTAAACTTACACCAAAAGGAAACCCTGACATCGTCATACCCGGCCGGGAAGCACCGGCAGCCGAACGCCTTAAAGCGATCTGCGACACATTCTCTTGGTGGTCAGGATTCTACCTAAGCCTGCTTGACGACATGCAATAATGGACGCGCGGCTAATCTCAGCAAGCAAAATAGTTGGTTGGGGCCTTGCAATCCTATTTATTTTTCAAGCGATGCAGCCCGCACCGGATCTGGTTGTTTTGGGTCCGCCCCAAGCGGTTGAAACCACAATGCCGGTTTTGGGCGTGCACACCCGCCTTGCAGATGAGGTTGAAGAATGGAAGATCAAGCGATCACTAGAGATGGTGCGAGAAATGGGGGCCACAACCATCGTTGAATTTTTTCCGTGGGCCTATTATCAAGGTGAAAACAGAGAGATTGCTTGGCGTCAGCCCGACATGATTATGGAGCACGCACACAATCAGGGGCTACAAGTTATTGCGAGGATCGGTTTAACTCCAGAGTGGGCTCGACCGGAAGAAACCACTCTAAATTACTTAGATCAGGATCACTATGCAGATTTTGCCGCGTTTGCGGCCGAATTTGCCAAACGGTACGATGGCAAGCTGCACGCCATCATCGTGTGGAACGAGCCCAATCTGGCATTTGAATGGGGATATCAACCGACAACCGCGGCCGATTACACAGAGCTACTGGCTCAAACTTACAGCGCGGTCCAAGCCAAAGCCCCAAACGTACTGGTTCTTGGCGGCGCACTAGCCCCCACGCTAGAGCCTCAAGGTTCACCGTGGGGGCTAAATGATTTAATTTATTTGGAAGAAATGTATGAGGCAGGTGCGGCCGATGTGATGGACGGGCTGGCTGTCCACACCTACGGCTTCAAGTTTCCGCCCGAAACAGCACCGGCCCCTGACCTGCTCAACTTCAGGCGCTATGAGCTTTATCGAGAAATCATGACCCAGTACGGGGATGAAAATCCGGTCTACATCACAGAAACCGGCTGGAACGACCATCCACGCTGGACAAGGGCCGTTCGGCCGGGCCAGCGCATTGACTATACTGTAAGAGCGATGCAGCACATCGAAAACACGACACCTTGGGTTGAAACGGCCGCTATTTGGATGTTTCGCACCCCGGCCCCCACCAAAAGCTACATGGATGCCTACACGCTGGTCACGCCCGAATTTATTGAGAAGCCGATTTACACCGCGCTACAGGAGGCTACCGGTGGAAAGTAGAAAGTTAAAAGCATCAAGTGTAAAGTGGCATTTCATCTCCTTCTTCATACTTCTCACTTTAACCTTCATACTTTTAACGGGTTGTGGTTCTAGCGAGACACTGGATCGTGTTCAAGCTAACGGCGTCATCCGCGTGGGGTTGGACCCGACGTTTCCGCCATTTGAAAATGGTGACTATGGCGTGCTCGAAGGGCTTGATGTGGACTTGGCGAACGTTATTGGCCGGGAGTTAGGGGTAAACGTGGAATTCGTTCTGCTGGGGTACGATGGGCTGTATGATGCCCTACTGATTGATCAGTGCGACATTCTGATTTCAGCGCTCGCCATCGACCCAGCCAAGCAAAAGGATTTTGCCTACAGTGAACCCTACTTTAATGCGGGGCAATATCTATTTGTTCACGAAAGCAATCAGATCGTTGTCACCACATCTGATTTAGAGGGGACAAGATTGGCGGTTGAAACGGGATCGGCCGGTCACGTAGAGGCGATTGCCATCAAGAATAGCATTCCTGAGATTGACCTCATCACCTTACCAACCCCAGATGATGCTCTGTGGACCGTTCTGCAGCTTGAAAACGATGCGGCTCTAGTGGATCAGGTCAACGGCCGGATCTATCTGCAGCAGCAACCAACCCTTGAAATGATTGACAACCCCATCACTGTAGAACCATATGCGGTGGTTACACGTAGAGCGGATGGCGCTTTACTAAATGAAATTAACGACATTTTGGAGAAGCTACTTATTTCAGATGAGTGGATAGCAATCGAAGAAAAGTGGCTGGGGCCAAAATAGAAGCCAACTTTCTGGTAAGGCAACCAAACATCAAATATAATCAAATTCGAAACAGGGCTGAATATCAACGGTCATCCGCCGTTTGATCAGCACAGAGCTTTATCCCCGAATAGCGGGGAAGTGAGAAAATATGGACGATAGCTTCGGGACCGAACCGGTAAGCAAAGAGGAGAGCATGAGCTGGCTTGAAAAGCTGGCACGAAAAATCCCCGGATTTTCAGGATATTTAGACAATATGGAGCGTCGCAAGGCTGACCAGCTACTGCGTGACACGCTCGCTGCGCGGCTTGAAGCAATTCGCCTAGATTTGGGCGGTATTTCGGAAGCGATGTCAGCCGACATTATTTTGGCCATTGACCATGCTGAAGCGGTCGGCCGGGCCGACAACCGGCTGATGGGTCTCATTGGCAAAGTCAACGATGCCGCCAGCGGCTACTCAAGCTTTTTTGATGCCAATCACGTCGATACGGCCGTGCTTGATCAAATTTACATGTTTGACAGTTCGATGATTGCGTACGTTGATCAAACACGAGATCATGTGCAAGCCTTACAAAACGCGGTCAACGATGGGGCGCACATTGGGGCGGCAATCAAAGAATTAGACGCTATTTTGAAAGACGCAAACAGCGAGTTTGCATCACGAAACGAAATCATTGCTGGAATCGCCTAGCTGCGGTACCTAGAGGAGACAAATTATGGCACGCATATTAGATCGCGTAATGGTAGAAAGATGGCTCAGAGATGAAGTCGTCCAAAAAGTACCGCAAGGTGGCCCCGGAGATATCCGTCTAGGCTCGCAATGTATTGTGAATCCCGGTGAAGTAGCGCTGTTCGTGCGTGGTGGTGAATCGCTTGGCACGCTCAATCAGGGTCGTCACACACTCACAACAGAAAACCTACCTCTGCTAGATCGGTTGGTTAAAGGGGTATTCAGCGGCAAAAATGTATTCACAGCCGACGTTTTCTTCGTCAAAACAACTGACATCACCATGAAATGGGGAACTGCTAATCCAATCGTTGTTGAGCATTTGGGGCGCGGCCCCGGTGCCAGCGCGATGGTAGGTAACGGCACCTACGTCATGAAAGTAACTGATCCTTGGCGATTCTTAACCGCTATGGATGCTTTCCGCGACAGCGTACGCTCACCCCAGCTAAAGGATCGTCTTGACCCGATGTTAGGCGTCATGATGCAGGACAAGCTTAGCGAGTTGGCTGAAGCGAAAAATTTAGGACCCGCACAATTGCAGTCATTCACAAAAGACCTTAACGATCTACTCGTTGGCATGCTGCAATCAGAATTTGACGCCATCGGTCTTTCATTGGTTGACTTCAACATTCGCATTGCCCTACATCCAAACTCGTTGGAAGTAGTTACTAAAATGGGTTATGGCACCAGCTACACCCAAATGCAGCAAGCAGATGCGCTGCGCGCTGCGGCCGAAAACCCCGGTGGCTCTGACGGCTTGGCGGGCTTAGGCATCGGTGCGATGGGTATGGGTGCGCTGCAACAGCAGCAAGCGATGCAGCAGCAACAGCAGATGATGAATCAGCAGATGCAAAACATGGGCGCGGCCGGAATGGCTGCAGGCGCTACCGGCGGCGGAGCGGCTGAGTCAGCTCCGGCTGACAGCGGTGAAATGCCGGCCGTTATGACCCCGGCGCAAGCGGCCGAAATCGTCCAAGTAACCGAAGCTGATATCTTGGCCGTGATCGAGTCTGGCGAGCTTAAAGCGCGGAAAATCGGCTCTGCCATTCGCATCAGCAAAGCCAACTTGGAAGAATTTCTAAGCGGCTAAATTCTCTGACAGGATTAACAGGATCATCGAGATGGTTAAGCTGAATCGCACCATCCTGTTTATCCCGTTAATCCTGTCTAAAGCATTCTCTGAGACTACATGAAGTCCCCCAAATTTGTTGCCTTATGCTTGGCGTGCCTTCTCCTTCTAGGATTAACTTCTGGCCAAGAAAACAGCCCAACTATTCTGATAAGCGAATTTGTCTACGATCCATTTCAGCAGGATGAGCTGTATGAATGGATAGAGCTGCTTGTCGTTTCTGACGTGCCGATTGATGCAGAACAGTACAAAATTGGCGATGAGGAAACAATCGGTGGCGGCGAGGGATTTGTTCGTTTTCCAAGAGGGACGGTTTTGGAGCCAAATCAGGTGGTCGTCGTTGCCCAGTCGGCCGTTGATTTCAAGGCTGATGTTGGCATTTTCCCCCATTTCGAATTGCAAGACAGCACCCCTGACGTACCCAATATGCGGCCGGTTTCGCTCCTAGCCAGCGGCAATATCATGCTGGCCAACAGCGGTGACGAAATTATTGTGCTCAACGAACGCAATCAGCCGATCGACCGCATTAGCTACGGGGAAAGCACAGCGTTTATGTCTCCGTCGATTCAAACAGTTGGCCGGGGATACTCTTTGGAGCGTTTCCCGCCCAACTGTGACACAAATCTCGCCTCTGATTTCCGGCCGCTGCAGGACCCAAGCCCGCTGCTCGTGCCAGAATATGGTGAATGTAAGACTCTTGCTCAAGCAAATACTGAACCAGA
>JBCCSO010000220.1:0-7299 GCA_039199965.1 Chloroflexota bacterium
AAAACTCTGTTTGCTCCGTGAAGTATAGATACAAATGGATCGTAACCCATCGCGTCTTGTTTAAAACCAATCGTTCTAGAGTAGCAAATTTTTTGATGAGCTTTAGCTGATGGATACCCGCTTCTTCTCCAATCTCACGCTGAGCGGCCTGCTCTAACGTTTCTCCCTCTTCTACGCCCCCCTTTGGCAAAACAAATTCCCCGTATCCTTTCTCTCGCACAAGTGCAAAGAGAAGCTCACCAGTGTCATGATCTTGGCGAATCACGACACCACCGGCCGACACTCTGACAGGCAGCGACGAGTCATAAACATAATACGAGTCGTCAATAATCGTAACTTTTTCAGACAAAATAATGCTCCTATGACGTTGGTCCTATTGGACTGCTGTGGATAACTGCTCAATAACTGTGGAAAACTGTGGATAACTTATACGAAAAGTCCATCTTTTCCACAAAAAAAGCCCTTGTGGTGGTTATTTTCTCACAAGAGCTTTGAGTTTAGGGACCAACTGTTGATACAGTTAGCTTTGGTCCTGAGTTTGCAACTCATCTTCGGCCGGGGCCTGCTGTCGATCTTGCCCGTTAGACTCGTACTGTGCATGGTCATCACGCAGTTTGTGCAGGCCGTTGCGTACAACCGTCAGTGAGCGGAGTAGATCATCCTCTAAGCGAGACAGCTGATTTAGCACGTACATATCTGCATCATCTTTTAGGCGGGCCGCTTCTGCGTAAGCACGCTCTTCAATTTTGTCTGCTTTTTCTTTGGCTAAGCCCACAATTGAATCACGATTAACGAGTTCATCCGCCTCTTTCTTGGCGATACCCTTTATGCGCTCTGCTTCTTCGCGCGTTTGAGCCATAACGCGATCTTTCTCAGCATAGATGCGGCCGGCTTTTTTGACCTCTTCAGGAATATTGGCCCGCATTTGATCTAAGATATTAAAGATGCGGTCTTCGTCCACGATGATGCTGGCGGTCATTGGGATGCGTCGGCTCTCTAACAGCAGTTTTTCCATGCGATCAAGCAGGTGCAAAATATCCATATTGGTTTATCCCAAGGCTCTTCGGGCGATTGAAAAGATAAAGTATCGTGTAAGATTACCCGAAATCGCCTTATAGCCAACCAGAAAGCGGTTTAATCATGTCGCTAAATTCTTCGGTTGGCCTTAGTCTAGCATTTGTTGTAATTATACAACACACGATAGCACATTATAAACAAAACATGACTAAAAATGCAACGATTGAACCCGCATTCAGATTTTTGAGTGGTGGCTGTTGAATATAAAAAAAGGCTGGCAAACGATGATTATCTGCCAGCCCCTTGAAATAATTAGGCGTGTAGCATTCTACTCAACCACAGGAAGGGAGCTAAACGCTGTTGGTGATGACAGGTATTTGCTGCTAGCCCAGCCAGCTGTTCCATTAGGCAGCTCGACTTTGATCCAAAAACCACCGCTGTGCTGACCGATTAAGCGCACAACCATGCTGCGTGTGATGAAATCAACCCGTTCTGAATCAAGATTAGGGCCGCTACGCACAGAAAGTACTCGCACATTTTTCAATACTGCGTTTCCCTCTGATGCTGTAACTGCAGGGGTAGGTGATTCTGTCGTTGTTGAGGTGGGATTTACTTCATCCCACTCTAACCGGATTTCACTCAGCCCGCGCATCTCGAAAAACTCTAAGCGAATAGCAGTCTGGCCACCCGGAATTGTAACTGTACCGTCTACACGACCGGGTGAGGTCGTCCATTTGTCTAAGACAAGCTGATCGTTAACATACAGGCGTACACCGTCGTCTGAAAATGTAGAGAACTGATAAGTGCCTGCATTCAAGATGACTGAGCGGCTCCAGCGCACAGAAAAAAGATCATCCTGAACCACATTTGGCAGTGGTGAGCTTGAGCCCCAGTTGAAATTAACCGACTTGTCATTGCGGACCAAAACGGGGGTGCCTGATAGATTGATGTTGTTGAAATACTCACCTTTCCAATCATCAAAGGTTTGGCTGGTAGATGATTGAGATTCCGTAACGGTAACTGAGGTGAGTTGACTCCAGCGCAGCTTGGCGGCTGCTGTTCCACCACGGTCATAGTGCTCAAGGGTAACTGGAATCGATCCGCCGGGGACATAAATGTCGGCCGAATAGCTGGTTTCTGGCTGTTCTATCCACTGGTTGATGATTTGCTGCCCGTTCACCCATAGGCGGATGCCGTCATCACCGGCTGCTGTAAAACGATAGGTACCCGCATCAAGTTGAAGCGACCCGCTCCAGCGGACAGAGAAATTGTCTGCGTTAACGCCCGCTACCGGAGAGCCGCCCCAGACATAATTGATCATATTTTCCTGTTGGGTCACAGTCGGTGCGCCGCTTAGGGAGATGTTGTTATAGTATTGAGCGGTCCAATTACCGCCAAAGTTTTGGCCTCCACCAACCTGCTGCCAGCTCAATTTAGCAACCGCATTTCCCTCAGCCTCATAATATTCCACTACGATGTTATGTTCACCGCTGCTCATGTAATAGTCGGCCGCAACATCATGCTGCTGGCTGTCATACCACACATCGATGATTTTGTTACCATCAATGTAAACGCGCATCCCGTCATCAACGGTGGCCGTAAATCGATAAGTGCCTTCATTGAAGGCGGTGCGGGTCGACCAACGGGCTGAAAAGTTGCCTGAATTAACTTCACTGGCCGGTGAGCCCCCACCCCAATCATTGTCTAAGCCAGATTCATTTCGAACGAGTACAGGGTCACCCTCTAGATTTTTGTTGTTCCAATATTCAGCTTTCCAAACTTCGGCTGCGGTTGCCGTTTGGTGACTGCTCATCAAAATAATCAGTGCTAGTAAGCTGCCTAGTAAACCAAAGCGTCTGTTCAAATTCATTTCACCTGCTCCTTTTTTCTTCATCACGCATTAGGTCAAAGGTACGCTTAGAAGCATACAAAAGAAATGTGTTTCAAATGTGACATTCTAATGTAAGCAGATTGAAGCTGTTGTTTACCGAAGCTGATTAGTGATTTTTATACCAGTCTCGATCCTCTGCATAGTACTCATGAAGCGCTTGTTCCACGATGGGGGGGACCATACTGCTGACATCACCACCTAGAGACGCGATTTCGCGCAGGGTTGTGCCGCTTAAAAATGTATGCTCTTCTTGGGTCATGAGATTGACCGTTTCGATTTTTGGATTGAGCCTGCGATTGGCCAATGCGCTGCGGAACTCAAACTCAAAATCAGAGAAAACGCGCATGCCGCGTACTAAAACTGTTGCTCCAATTTTGTCTGCAAAGTCTACAAGCAGTCCGCTAAAGCGCATGACGTTAACATTGTCTAGATCTTTAATGACTTCATCTATTAATTCACAGCGTTTGTCGATGGAAAAGATGAGCTTTTTGCTGGGGATGCGGTGGTCATAAACGCCGATAGTCAACTCATCGAAAAGATCGGCTCCGCGTTTGATTAGGTCAAGATGTCCATAGTGAATGGGGTCGAAGGTTCCAGCAAAAATAGCGCGTATTTGTTTTGACATGGGGTGTGGGGGAAAGAGATGAGAGGCAGAGATGAGAGAATAATCTCTTGTCTCTATTCTCTCATCTCGCTTCTAACTTATATCTCCAGCGTTTTCCCAAAATTGGATCACGCGATCATGCAACGCCTTGTGCTCCGGCTGTTCAAGGCCCGGATCTGCGTTGAATAGCTGCTCCGCTTCCTCTCGGGCAGCTTCTAGCATCTCTTTTTCCGTAAATGAAGCCAGTTGAAGCTCTGGAATACCGCTTTGACGTCGGCCGAAAAACTCGCCAGGGCCGCGCAGCTCAAGATCTTTTTCTGCTAGTTCAAATCCATCATTGGTTTGTTCAAGCGCCCTAAGCCGCTCTTCCGTGTCGCCGCTGCCGCTTTCAGCAACCAGCAGGCAGTAGGATTTGTGCTCACCGCGCCCAACTCGGCCGCGCAGCTGGTGCAGCTGGGCTAGCCCAAACCGATTGGCATTTTCAATCATCATTACTGTGCTGTTGGGAACGTCAACCCCAACCTCAATTACTGTGGTTGAAACCAAAATGTCGATTTCACCGGCGTAGAACTGGCGCATAGCGGCTTCTTTCTCAGACGGTTTCATTTTGCCATGCACCAAACCTAGCTTGAGGTCTGGAAAGATCACGGTAGAGAGTCGCTCGTATTCCTCAACGGCCGCGACCGCTTCCAACTTTTCAGATTCTTCGACAAGCGGGCAGATGACGTAAGCCTGTCGCCCTTTCTCTATTTGCCCGCGTACAAATGCGTAGGTGCGCTCACGGGCGGTTGGGCGAATCCAGTGGGTATCGATTTCTTGGCGGCCGGGAGGCATTTCGTCCAAAATTGATAGGTTGAGGTCGCCAAACAGGGTCAGGGCCAGCGAACGCGGAATCGGGGTAGCAGACATGACCAGTAGATTCGGCGTAATCTGCTCACCGTCAACCTCCGGCCCTTTGTGGCGCAGAGCTGCCCGCTGATCCACTCCAAAACGATGCTGTTCGTCAATAACCGCCAGCCCTAAATTCTTAAACGCTACATCTTCTTGAATCAGGGCGTGAGTCCCGATGACCAAGTCAATCTGTCCAGCCGCAAGCTGGGCATAAATCTCACGTTTTTCAGCCGCGCGTACGCTACCGGTTAGCAGAGCGAGCCTGTATCCCATGCGCCCGAGTAGTTTGCTCAATCCACTAAAGTGCTGCTCGGCTAAAATTTCAGTCGGAGCCATCAGAGCCGTTTGCGTGCCGGCCGATATGGCACCGACAATGGCAGCGGCCGCAACGACTGTTTTTCCTGCTCCAACATCCCCCTGCAGTAGCCGATTCATCGGCGTCTCGCTTTTTAAATCTTGCTCAAGTTCTGTAATGACCCGCATTTGGGCTTTGGTGGGTGTAAACGGCAAGCTGTGGATGAAATTGTTGATTTGTTCGCCGCGTACCGCTAATGATCGGCCGGGTGAACCAATCCAGTCGTGCTGTTGACCCATCATCCCCAATTGGAGAAAAAATAGTTCATCAAACATCAGGCGGCGTCGTGCGGCAATTAATTGATCTGCACTGTCTGGCACATGAACCTGTTTGATCGCTTTTTGTAGAGACGGCATCCGCTGACGCTGGCGCACATCCTCTGGGACCGGGTCTGTAACTTTGCGAGCCCACTCATGCACGGTCGTTTTGGCAATTTGCTGCACGCGGTAGTTGCTTAGCCCCTTGGTCAACGGATAGATTGGTACAATTTGGCCGTGACGAAGCGCATCCATGGATAGCAGCTCCCATGAGGGAGAGTTAAAAACTTTGCGACCTAAGTATTGTTCGACGGTGCCTGATAGGACAACCCGCAATCCTGAACGTAGCTTTTGCATTAACCATGGCTGGTTGTACCAAGTGGCCGAAATCTTTCCAGTGCCATCGCTGATTACAGCTTGCACTACGATTTGGTTATTGCGTGATTTGCGCGAGCGCACTTCCCAAATGGTGCCAATGAGGGATACTTTTTCACCATACTCCAACCGATTAATCGATTTCATAGTGGTGTAGTCATCATACCTTCGGGGGTATAAATGGAGTAGGTCCTCAATGGTTTGCACATTGAGCTTTTCAAACAGCTCAATCATTTTGGGACCAACCCCTTTAATTTTCTGTATCGATTGTTTGAGACTAAGTGGATCAGGCTCATAAACATCTGATGCAGGCTCTGGCCTTTTAGCTTTTTGCTTTTTGGGTGCGACCTTTTTTGTTTGGACCGGAGCATTGAACTTTTGTTCCTGTGTCTCTACTTGTTGTGACTCAACCGGCTCTGAAATAGCCGAATCAATTTGTTTATTGATTGTTTCTTCAACCTGTTTTAACTGTTCAACGGCCGCATCTGGTTCCGGTTGCGAAAGAGACGGTGGTGCTAGAACGACAGGGGCTGGTTCGATCGGTTGTTTTGCCTTACGTTCATCTAACTTATCAATTAGACGGGTAATTAGCATACGGCGGCCGTTTCCCGATGTTTGAGCATAGTCGGTTAACGCTTGAGCCGTTTGCTCAATAAATGCTGCATCTGCCTCATCAATAGCTTCCTCACGGGCTTGCTCCACCCAAAAAGAAACAAATTGTCGAATACCCCCCACAACTGCCTTGTTTTTGTATCCCTGTTGGGCCTCTAGTTTTAAAACGCTCTGAAGGCGATCAAAAGGTTTTGACATATTGAATGATTATACCCACATTTTGTGATTATTTGTCACTCTCAGGTTAGGTTCATCAGATCAACCTCATTTTTTCTATTGATCTTCTTGTAAGTGGGCTAAGTGTGTAAAAAGCAGGGTCAGAGGTGTCTCGTGTCAACACCACAAAGAGGCCCAGAGGATAAATTTCTGTTATAGATTTAAGACCTTTCTAATGAATTTAGTGCCAGTTTTCAAAACCAAAAAGGCTGAATCAAAGAAAGAAATTCTGTTTTTCACTTCACGTTCACACAGCCAGAAGGCGGCCTGTAAGGTTGGTATTTTCGCTGAAATATAGCGGATTTACCTCTGGTAAAGCCTTTTTTTCGAACGTGAGGGGTACGAAAAAAAAGTCAAAGTGTGATTTGAGCTACTAAATGTCTGCATTCAAATGTTCAATAAGAGCCAACGTCACAAATCATAATCTGCTCCGTCTTATTCGGCGTACACATACTTTTTAGCCAAAACCTTATCGAGGACTAGATTATGAACAAAAAGTATTCTTTTACATGGAGCTTAATCGTATTGGGCTTAATCATGTTTATAACCTTCCATTCGTCTGATGCTAAGCAATCGAGAGTTTTTGCTCAGAGCAGCAGCTGTCAAATTTCAGGTCAGGGAACAAACTGTATATTGTTGCCCCTAGTTTCTAGTGCTATCCCAGTTGAGTTAGCCTGTGAGGGGCTAAGTAAAAAAGCTGAAGATGGACTGACGTATGGCAGTATGCAGATTGTGTCAGACGGCAATGTTCAGGTTCTGTCAGGAGATGACCAAGTCAACGGTGACCTAGTGACTGAAGATAGAGCCGAGTACTGCTTTACGGTAACTAAAGATGCTGACTATCGGCTTGAAGCAATCGTTAAAGCGCCTAGCTTTGGGTCAAATTCAATTTATTGGGTGATGGAAGGAGTGTTGGACGAGGGGATGATTTGGCACATGAACCTTTCAAACAATTATAGTCGTCAGACTGTTTCTGATGGCGGTAGTCCAAATGGTGGTAACAGTGCCAAAACAATGCGTTTAAAGGCGGGGAGTTACACATTAGTGCTTTATCAACGTGAACCTGGGGTTATGATAGAGC
>JBCCSO010000221.1:0-7280 GCA_039199965.1 Chloroflexota bacterium
CGGTGCCTGTGTTTGACACGACGCTGATTCACGCGCAGGCGGCCGTTGATTTTGCTTTGAGCTAACGAATTGTCAATCGATAGCTGGCTGGATTCAGCGTCACCGGCGCTGACGCCGCCACCATCAAAATCGGCCGACCTTCTGCCCCACCCACAACCTGAATCTCAATACTTCCATCCGGGTTAATCGTCCACGGATCAGATACATTAACCGTGTCATCATTCAAATAAACCAAACGCACATGCCAATTCTGCGGGATATAGCCAGTGGCCCGTACCCACCCATCGGCCGTCCAGCCCATATCCGTTTCCGCATCATCCACGTACCCAATTTCAGGGATGGCAATGTTATCGATGGCAATCCCATCAAAATTGAGGATCGGGTCGGTTACAAACTCAAAGCGAATCTCAATTTCCTGCCCCACCCACGGGGTTAAATCGGCCGACTCCCGCATCCACTGTCCGTTTTGCCCGGTGTAAAACCGCTCAGCATAGGCATTGTTGCCGGGATCATCTTCATAGATGAGGCCATCCATGCCGTCTGTGACTAGCGTCTGGTAGGTAGTACCACCATCGGCCGAAACCGCTACGTAGGCAAAGTCATACCCTTGCTCAATGTCCCGATAAACATCATATTCAAGCGTGGCGGACTCTGCCAACGTTAAGTCAAACGTGCGGCTCAGACGGGCCATGCTGTAGTTGGTCCGGCGGGCTGTCCACATATGATCGCCGGAACTTGGTTGGACTTCGAGCAGTGGCACAAGGGTATCCCCATTAAACTCTATTGTGAAGTCTCTCTCATCTGGAAACACATAGTAGTCGGCCGCAAATTGGTTAACCGTTGTATCTCTTCTATCCCCTTGATCTAACGGTTCAAGCGGCGGAACAATCACCCCGTTTGGCATAGCGTAAAGTTTAGGTACTTCGCTCATTTCCTGCATAACCGGCGCGGTTAACCAATCTAGCCACAGATCTTCACCTGTAAAGCCTAATCCTGCTTGATCAGCTATGGCGGTCACGGCAGACAGGCCGGGTAAATCAGAGGTCGCAAACTCGCGATATAAATCTGTCCCCATGCGATCATAGATGAAACGGTTTAGCAGATACCCTTGACCATACCGAGGACCGCTACCAAAATCTGACCAGCGATTGAGCTGTTGGTCGGGATCACTCAGAAATACGTTCCCACGCGATATACCACCAGAGTTATTACCTACCAAATCCTCTGCTAACATCGCTGAGCCTTCAACCTCCCAATCGATGTCGTTTTGATCATAATTGGCCTCAATCATATGTCTGTACTCATGTGCCAGCGTCGAAAGGTAGGTACTGGTTCCAAAGAACGACCCGTTCATGACAAACATTTCTTTTTGATTGGAGTTGGCGTTTACCGCTTTGGGCTGGCCGTCAAGCCCACTGACGTACCCCAATAAGCCGCAAGGTGGAATGGATGTTTGCGCTTCGCTACTGCGGCACAGCGTTAACGGCGAGGCGTTCAATATGTGTACCCGCAAATTACCATCGATACCGGGCTGTTTTTCCGTCCCGAAAAAGCTAGAAACTGTCTTATAGATCGCATCAAATTCTTCCCCGACTTGAACTACGGCAGCTAAATCCGGCCGACTGTTTCCCGCAGTTTCATCAAACCAAAAGTAGGCGTGTTCACTTACCCCCAGGAGTTCAGCATTCACAACTGCATATGAATTAATATTGAAGTTATTAACAGAAAACGGCTCTATATCTCCAATTTGGTAGTCGATATTTGGAATTGGCAAAGAAGCCTTGATATCTGCATCGCTTAAGCCAAAGTATCCTTTTGCAAGATCGATATCATCACGCGGAGCAGGTATGTTGGTTTGCAGCTGTGCGGCCGTTTCTAACATAGCGGCCGAAGGAGGCTCATTGATTGGTGAGAACTTTGGCGATGCTGGAGCTATGAAAATGGGGTTATCAATAGCAACCGGTTGTTCAATCTGAGTCTTTTCCGTCGCTGTTGGTTCAACATCAATTGGATAGGATTCGGCCGTTGGTAGGGCAGCAGGCGGAGTACGAATCTCTTCTGAGATTGCCGTTTGTGTAGGCAGAACGATGGGTGTGCTTGTTGGTATTTGCGTAACCGTTGATTCAGCCTCTTCAGAGCTCCAAAAACGACAAGCAGACAGAAATATTAATACAAGCAGTAGCGTGGAAAGGTTTCGGCCAAAATTGTTCATGTGCAGATTTTATCAATTTACATCATGAATCATCCTTGCACTTAAACAACGCAAACAATCAATTTAATTTAGCCTAACCCTAAGCATTAAAGCCGGTTACATCTGCGTTGGAAAATCAAAAAACTGTGTTTCAACCCCAAATTTTTCAACCAAATGCTCACCCAATGCCTTGACCCCAACCGTCTCTGTTGCGTAGTGGCCGCCAAAAATCACATTAACCCCAAAATCAGACGCCAACCAATAATTTGAGTGAGATGTTTCACCCGTGATAAATGTATCGGCCCCCATAGCGGCCGCTTCCTCTACCATGCCTGCCCCACCCCCAGACACAATAGCCAAGCGTTTAACTGTGTTCGGCCCATGGCCCAACACGCGGCTACTCGTACCAAGCAATGAATTGATCTTAGCCTCTAAATCCTTTAGCAGGATGGGTTGCACGTTACCGCAAACGCCAATAGGTGTGCCTTTTGCATTCCCCCACCACGTGACATCGTTAAGTCCCATCATTTGGCCCAAAATGGCATTATTTCCTATTTCGGGGTGGGCATCCAACGGTAAATGTGCGCCATAAAGGCTCATGTCATTTTTTATAAAAGCCCGCACACGCTGCCCAAATGGACCAGCGACTTTTTGCGTCCCGCCCCAGTAAATGCCATGATGGGCCAGCAGTATATCGGCTCCCCATTCAGCCGCAGCCTCAATTACCGCTTGGGCTGAATCAACCGCCAAGGCGATTTTGTGGACGTCTTGATTGTCAGATTCAACCTGTAACCCTTGTGGGCCATAGTCGTTAATCTCTGCGATTTTTAGGTAACTGTCTAAATATTCGACCAATTTATGGAGATTCATATATTCTTTCGCCTACACTTAATTTTTATTCAAAAGTATACAGAATGATTGGTTCCTTCGCCCGTCCTGATGTATAAATATCGGCAGTCGCCAAGGAACGGCTACTTGGTTAAAACGATAGTTTTATTTCCGTTCCTTAGGGTATTTGTTGAGTCAATGCAACAATACCATTTACAAACAAAACTATGGATCAGGCTGTAAATCCGTTGGCTGAACCTGTATTGATACTTAATGCGAATTTTGAGCCTTTGCATGTGAGTAACACGCGTCGCGCGCTGGGCCTAATCATCTCTGGCAAAGCTGAGGTCATCATTAATGGCCGAGGTAAAATCCGTACATCACAGTCTACATTTGGCATCCCCTCTATTATTCGACTGTCCAGCATGATCAAACGGCCGCGGCCGCGTATTAGCATGTCTAAAAGAGAGATTATGCGACGAGATAACTACACCTGCCAATACTGCGGCAAAAAAAGCAATGAATTGACCATTGATCATATTATTCCGCGCCACGCAGGGGGGCAGCACACATGGTTAAATGTGGTGGCAGCCTGTGGTACTTGCAATCGAAAAAAAGGGGGTAGAACACCAGAACAGGCCAATATGCCGCTGCTGCGCCCCCCCTTTGAGCCGCGCCCCTCTGCCATTTACAGGTTCGGCCGCTACCTCAACCGCCGGGAAGAGTGGGAGCAGTTTTTACAGGGCTGGTAGCTTTTAACCTATGCACTTACAAGCATCAATGATGCTTGGCAATCCCTCATCAATTAAATTTGAAACAGTTGTTATCATTCGACGATAAGCCTCTTTGTCTTGTCCAAACGGATCAGGTACGTCAAACCTATCTTCTGAGTACATTTTAGCCAGCAACTTGATCTTGAGCTGATTTTCTGCATCCAGCTTGAGCAAATCTTTTTGGTGTTGAGCCGTCATACACAGCACTAAGTTAGCCGCATTTAAAGTGTTGCTATCCACTTTTTTTGATTGATGAGCAGACAGATCAATGTCAAAAAGCTCACGGCAAAGCTCTAAACCATGTGTCGAAGCAGGCTGCCCCTCAACTGCACGAGTTCCAGCTGACTGTACAACCCAATCAAACAGCCCATTCTCTGCTAATTTCTGCTTCAAAATGGCTTCCCCAACGGGTGACCGACAAGTGTTACCCGAACAAATCACAAGAATAGTCGTCATATAAAGAAAAAGGGATGGTGTCTCAAACGCCATCCCTTTGATTTAACTGAAAAAGGCTATAACTTAATCATTGACCGTTGGCTGCAAAATACCAACATTCCCGTCTTTACGACGGTAGAGCACATTAACTTCCCCCTCTAGGTTGTTAAACACAAAGAAGTCGTGATCGAGCAAAACCATTTGATCCAGTGCTTCGTCCTCTGACATTGGCTGTAATGAGAACTGCTTGCGCCGCATAATGCGTGGATTGCTTGACTCTTCCGCATCCGCCTCTACGTCCTCTAAAACAGGTAGCGGTTCGAGCACATCGGCCGCCCCGTTGCGCCGGTGGTCTTTACGCCGGCCGCGATACCGCTTGATCTGCCGATACATCTTGTTGATGACAGAATCAATTGCCCCATAGATGGTATCGTTCTTTTCTTCAGCCCTTAAGATGGTCCCATTTTTATCACGAATTGTTAGCTGCGCTGTTTTTCTATCCCCTGCACTCTTTGCTTTCTGCTGGCTCAGTTCCATGTTAACTAGCTGCAGGCCGGGTAAATATCTGTCTAACTTTTGGGTTTTCTTTTCTACGTACGTTTCTAGCTTTTGAGAAAGCTTCATTCCGCTTGCGTGAATAGATAATTCCATGTGTTAAAGACCTCCTGAAATAGGCCAAATATTCGAGATTCATTAATTATTACCGGTATAGCAAAATTGATTTCATGCCCACCACCAACCCTCATCTGGCCCCGGCCCAACGTAGCTGGGCTAAAGCTGAACGAAGTTCAGCCGGCCACGCCCAAACTAGTTCGGGCATTCTCCCAACTTGGGATAGGGGTTGGGGGTGAGGGTTAATGGGCGGATCTATACCAGCATTATTTTGTGAAATTCGAAAATTTGGCGTTGTAAAAATATTAAAGTTTCAAAGCTCTGGCAACGCATAACCCGTTGACAGAGATCGCACCCGCGGCTTTAAGCCGGGCTGCGGCCGCAAACAGTGTTGCGCCCGTTGTGCACACATCATCGACCAACAAAACATGTTTGCGTCGAACGGCCTCTCTATCCGTTTCAAACGCATTCGCCATGTTTGTCATACGCTCTTCGCGCGTCAGCTTTGCTTGACTGTCTGTTTGTCGTACGCGCTGCAAAGCGGTTTGGGACACCGGCAACCCCAGCAACTTTCCTAGCTCTTTGGCTAGGAGACCGGCTTGGTTATAGCCGCGCTCTCTCTCACGCTCAGGGTGGAGAGGAATGGGCACTATGAGATTGGATTTAAACGGGGTATGGAACTGCGGAACAGCGGCCGACATCAGCTGAGCGAGCGGTTTCGCTAAAGCAAACTGGTCATAATATTTCAAATTATGAATGATGCGCGTCACGCTTTCAGTGTAAAGGATTGGGGCTCTGATTTGATCAATAGCTGGCGGTACTTTGGTACATTGCACACACAGACCTTGATCTAGAGTTGGCTGTCCACAGGTGACACAAGTTGGCTCTTTTATCCAAACAAATTTGCTTTCACAATTGGCGCAGATTAAGCTTCCAGTTGCTCCACAACCGGCACACGTTGGTGGAAAAATGAAGTCAAGCACAGAATCTAAAAAACTTCTGTTGGTTAGATTGCTTTGAATCAAATTTGTAAATTACTCCGCTAACTACCTAGAAAGTTATCTTTTGCTATGGATAAGGAGAGAATAAAGGAGACTCTAAAAAGATGCAAACGAAAGATGTCATGGTTACTTAGTCATCTGGCAGAAAAACTGAATAAAGCGGTTAACGCAGCATCAAAACGGCGGATCGCCGAGGCCGCGTTGTTAAATTCAAACCTTTTGAACAGCCCCATAATAAAATTGTTCAAAGTCGCCATCGTGACAGCAAGGTCTTTGTTCGACATTCGTATTCCGTCCTTGAGCAGAGTAATATCTGGTCTGTGATAAAGTCCATTTTCAATACCTCAGTAGGGACGAATCATCTCAAACTGCTTGTCCGCTGTATGAGACGAAGCCGGGCAGCTTGTTAATCCATAAACCACTTCTTTGGTCGTGGTATGTCGGTTCAAATCTGTTCTTATTCGAGTGAGTTCGAATACTTGAGATAAATCCGGCTAATCAACCAATTAATTGTGATCCGTTGTGACTCTCAACTGCCTAATTTCTAAACGACCGTGTCCTTTATCGACTGAACGAGCGGTTTGGTAACTTAAGAGGATAGCATGCCAGCCGGGTGCCTTACGTGCCGGTTGGAAAAATTGGACCATATCAACCATCACAGTTGGTTGGTTCTCTTTTAAGAACCAAATGCAATGACCATCATTACCTAAAATGTCGGCTGCAATTTTGCGCTGAGTTAGTAGCGCATCAGCACAAACACCTTGCCCTTTTAAATCAATCTTATCGATTAATTGTGGCGCCATTGATATTTCATTTTTCTTTTCAGGCACAGAAATCTGTGCGAGTTTTATGCCTTCAGTTTTATGCCTTCATCTGGAAGATATGCGGCTAACACATGAACACCTTGTGTTTCTCCTGCAGGCATTCTCCCTTGTAATGTGTTCCTATCTACTCTTATTAGTTCACTGTAATGCCCTCCATACTCTGTCAGCAAGTATTCGGTTAAAAGCTTTTCTATTTTAGGCCATGAAATAACATCGCTCAATATCGTTCGAATCGTGTTCAAGCATGGTACACGATTCTGACTAAATCCCAGTAAGTTACAGAAGGACGATTGACGCCCATTGATCCACTTAGCTATTGCAAACGGCTTTTGTTGACCTGCAATTTTTGCCAAGATAATTGAGGGGTGTGCATACCTAGAAAAATGATTTTGTACCCACTATTCACCTTTTCCTCACGGGAGAAGGAAAAATTCTGGTTGAAATCACCTGATCTGTCTGCACGACGTTAGATTTAGCCCCCGTTCTGCATGGGGGGAGACTCGCTTAGCCATCCTCGTTTCCGCAAACTATTGAGTTTAATAACTGCAAATCTTTATTAAATCAAAACAAGAGGTTGCATTTCAAACTGAAAAGGGAGATACTGAAAAAACACTGC
>JBCCSO010000222.1:0-7240 GCA_039199965.1 Chloroflexota bacterium
CGCAATCAACCCCTGAATTTCACCCGGAGGTGAGCTGGCTAGAGCCGCTTCGTAATCAAAGCCAGCCTCAGAGACCAGTTGGTAGTAGCGCATGGCTGCACCCAGCAGCTGCTCTGCACCAGCCTTTTGGTTGGCCGCGTTGCCGACTGCGTATGATTTGACGGCGTCGAGGTCGGCTTCTGCCATCATCATCTCTTCGTCAGAAGAGTCTTCTTCCATTTCCTCATCAGATGATGCGTCTTCAACCACCTCAACAGCTGTTTCTTCTTCGGCTGCGGGTTCTTCAGAGGTTTCTGGCGCACCACCGCAAGCGATCAGAAACATCAAGATCACGACCAAAGAAAACATTTTTGTCATACGGCCAAAAGGGTTAAAATTTCTGACTGTAAATGATCTCTGTCCTGAGATTTGTTTACCATTCTGGAGATGTGGGTGGCCGCCCGCATCTCCATCTTTTTTGTTGTTATTCATAACAATCTCCTTTCTTAAATTCCTTGTTTGTAACCAATAGAAATTATCATTGATGAACTAGATTTGGTTGAACGGGGATTCTGCTTGCATTAAACAGAATTTGCTTGGTAGTGGTGGTTTGACAGAAATTTGATCGATGTTGCTTGTTGGTGTCTGCCTGTGATAGTTGTTGTCTTAATTAATTTTTCCTAGCGAGAAACAGCCCATCTCCAATGGGAACCAAGCTGATTGAAACACGATCATCGTTAAAAATTTTGCCGTTCAAAGCGCGAATCGCTTTTGTATCTGGATCATTGCGGCTGAGGTCGGCAACTGCGCCTCCCCAAAGCACATTATCAACAGCGATCAGACCGCCCGGCCGTAAAAGTTGTAAACATTGCTCGTAGTAGCCTGCATACCCAGATTTGTCCGCGTCGATAAATGCAAAGTCAAACGTATCACTCTGTCCATCATCGATAACTTCCTGTAGTGTGTGAGCGGCTGGGCGCAAAATCAAATCGATCTTGCCCATCACGCCAGCCTCTGCCCAATAAGGGCGGCCCACACTTGTAAATTTTTGACTGACGTCACAGGCCAAAACGTATCCATCGTCTGGCAAAGCCAGAGCGGTCCATAAGGTCGAGTAACCTGTAAATACACCAACCTCTATCGTTCGTTTAGCTCCTATCAGCTTTAGGATAAGAGACAAAAATTGCCCTTGATCTGGTCCGATGGCCATATTGCCGTCTGGGAGCTGATTGGTTTCCTCTCGAAGGCGCTGAAGGACATCAGGCTCGCGGACTGAAACGCTTTCAATATAGCTGAAAAGCGTATCCGCTACGGCCGGATTTCTGCTCCAATTACCGCCTGAGGCTTGGCTGAGCCAATCGGTCAATTTACTCATAGTTTAGTGAATAGATTTTGACTGCTGTTGCTTTGCTTTTTGTGCTTGCTAGATAGATGTAAGTAACCACAGCACACTACAAAACAAAATTGTTTGTACTTAATTATTTGTCAAGCAAAGAGGGATGAAACTGATTTATGCTTGTCGCTGTCTACAGTGCCTTTATTAATACAGTAGGATTCACGAAATCACATTGAGGGGCACTCACGAGGGGTGCCAGGGTGCCTATAAAGGGCACCCCTACAAATCGTTTTGCGTAAGTCCTATATAGTTTTCTATCAATTCGAAATTGACAAAACAGTTCTTTTCAAAGTCCAGTGCCTAACCAACTTGATTGGCTTAAACGTAGGTTATTTACTGGTTAAATTCTGTGGTCACTTGGGAAACCCAAGCTTTAACCCGGCCGTCAGTGAGTTCTGGCTGATTGACATCATCAATGGCTAAGCCAATAAATTGATCCCCATCAATCGCTTTGGAATACTCATGTTCATATCCCGTGACGCTGGTGTAGCCGACCAATGTGGCCCCACGCTCAATTAGTTTAAAACCGAGGATACCCATTGCGTCTTGAAAATTTTCCGGATATCCATATTGGTCACCCACACCAAATATCGCGATGGTCTTGTCGCTTAAATCAATGCGCTCAAGGTAGGGGTAAACGATTTCCCAATCATCTTGGAGTTTTCCAATGTTCCAAGTGGGAATGCCCAGTAATAATTTGTTGTACTGAAGCAAATTCATGAGTTGAGACTGGTCACCCACATTGACAATGGGTAGTGTTTCACCGTTAGCACTAGCCCAAGCCGCCTGTACCTTTTCTGCGATCAACTCAGTTGCTCCGGTGGTACTTCCATAGAAGATCGCGGCCGATGTGGCACCATCGGCCGCGTCTCCTTTTCCTTCCAATGGTAAAGGCTCTAACTCTGCTACTTCATGGAGCCATGCAGCCGCTTGCTCAGGCTGTTTAAACATCTGTCCCCGCACCCCAAACATATAGGCTGCAAATTGAGCCGTACGCTCATTTGCTTTCTCAAATTGCTCATCGGTCATTTCACCTGTGTAAACTGATGCATAACCGATGGTTGACTGATTTGTGCGCTCCCGATTTTCACGACGGAATTTGGTGACGAGAGCCGTAATTGCGTTCTCCTCTTCCTCATTTCGCTGATGCTCATGCCCCTCTTCACCATCATGATCATGGTCATGCGGTTCATTAATCAGCATAATGCCAAAACGGTCACCGCCTGCTTCCATCCGATCAATCCATTTCTGGAACATTTCACCAAACTCTTCCACATGATCATGCTCCCCCCGAGGTGGGAGAATTTTAATGATTTTGGGATCACTCTCATCAAATCTCGGCATCAGACCATCTCCTTTACATTTCCATTTTCAATGATCAATTTTTTAGATTTTTCGTCAGCTTGCTTAACGGTGGCGAAAGGCAAACACACCGGTGCACCGTTATCTGGGTCTATTAGAATATTTGATTGAACTTGAAAGACATTGGCGACCAGCTCGGCCGTCAAGACGTCGACTGGCCTACCATCTGCTACGATTTGCCCACTTTCCAAAACAATCATCCGGTCGCTGTAGCGAGCTGCCTGATTTAAATCATGCAGCACCAGTAGAATGGTCATTTGGCGCTCTTGATTCAGCTTTTCGATAAGTTCCATGACCTCAAGTTGAAATCCGATATCGAGGTAAGTGGTTGGCTCGTCAAGCAAAAGAATAGGGGTCTTCTGAGCCAGAGACATAGCGATCCAAGCGCGCTGCCGCTGGCCACCAGAGAGGGTGTCTAACGGCCGGTCGGCCAGTTCAATCGTGTTTGTAATGGCAATGGCCTCACGACAGACTTCTTCGTCTTCAGCCGTCCACTGCTGGAAAAATCCTTGATGGGGGTAGCGACCTTGAGCCACAAGCTCATAAACGGTCAGACCTTCCGGGGCCACCGGGGCTTGAGGCAACACGCCAACTTGTTTCGCCAGTTCTTTGGTTGGGATGGTTTGAATCGCTTTCCCATCGAGCAGTACTTCTCCGTTTTTCGGCCGGAGCAAGCGGGCTAACCCACGCAGCAGGGTCGATTTACCACACCCGTTTGGTCCTACCAGCGCGGTAATCTGGCCCGATTTAATCGAGGTTGAAAGATTCTCAATAATTGTGTTTTGGTCGTATGCCAGCGATATCCCGGCTGCCTTCAGTCCACTTTCCATTCAATCTTCTCTCTATTTTTCTCTTTTCTTCCGTATTTCTCTTTTTTATCTTCCACGCTGGTACAGCAGGTATGCAAAGTAAGGTGCACCAATAATTGCTGTCGTTACTCCAATCGGCAGTTCACTTGGGGCAATCACCCAACGAGCTAGAAGGTCAGAGATAACCATCAGCAATCCACCAACCACAGTTGTTGTAATGAGCAATCCTTCGTGGGATGGTCCAACTAAGCGGCGAGCAATGTGCGGTGCAACAAAACCTATAAAGCCAATTGTTCCAGCAACCGTCACGGTGATAGCTGCTAGTGCAGAACTGAGGGCAATTAAAACGAAGCGCTGAACCTCGAGGCGTAAGCCAAGCCCAATTGTTAACTCGTCGCCGAGCCCCATCGTGTTGAGTTGGCGTGCAGACAAAAAGGTAATGGGAAGCAAGACGACTAGCCAAGTCAGCATAAGCTGGACCTCTTCCCATGTGCTGCCGTATACGCTACCTGTTAGCCATACGTATGCCTGTTGCGCACGATCAATCTGCATCCGCGTAATCAGGAAGCTAATTGCTGCTCCACCTAATGAGGCAACACCAACGCCAATCAAGATAAGGCGAAGGGTGCTACTCCCTGCTTTCCATGAAAGGCCATAAATTAAGGCTGAAGTTGCAAGTGCACCTGCGAAAGCCAGCCATGGAATCAAACTGTTTACAGGGAAAGCAGCAAATGTCACATAGGCAACGACCACGACGCCAGCACCGGTGTTGATGCCTAAAATTCCGGGGTCTGCTAGATCGTTGCGCGTAATACCTTGCATGATGGCTCCAGATGCTCCCAAGCTGGCACCAATTAGAAGCGAGAGCAAAATTCGGGGTAGGCGGAAGCTGCGCACCACCAAGATGTGATTGGGATCGTTTGTTTCAACCCCAAAAACCGCCCGAACAACATCAAGTGGAGCAATGTTGTATTCCCCATAACTCACACTCATCACGAGCGAGATTGCTAATGCGATAAATAGTACCCCTAGAATGGCTGGGGTTCGTCGGTCTAGACGCCAAGAAATCGGCAGCAAGCGCGGCCGAATGGTGATCCAGTTTGGTCTTGGAAACGGTTGGTTTTCTGCCATTAGCGCACCTTCCAACGAGCGAGGTAAATAAAAAACGGCGCACCAACAAAGGCCAGCATCACGCCAATCGGAACTTCTTGAGGGCGCAGAATAATTCGGCCGATGCTGTCTGCAAGCACAATCAAAATGCCCCCGGCGACTGCTGAATAAGGAATGATCCACCGGTAGTCAACGCCACAAATTGCACGGACAACGTGCGGAATAACGAGTCCCACAAACCCAACTGGCCCAGCAATACCGACTGAAGCCCCTGCCAGCAGAATAACCATAATGGCTGAGATCGCTCTGACGCGGGTTGTGTTTTGCCCTAAGCCTTGAGCGATGTCTTGCCCCAGGCTAATGGTTGTAATTTGCCGACTCATCAACATGGCACCGATTGTGCCTATGGCAATAAACGGAGACATCCACGCGATGAGTTCCCAATCACGCCCAGCTATGGAACCAACTGTCCAGAAACGAATTTGGTCGAAGGTTTGGCGATCAAGTACAAGGATGGCCGTAGTAAAAGCGGCTGTAAATGCTGAAAAGATGACGCCTGCCAGTGTTAATTTAACTGGTGTTGTGCCACCTCGTCCTACAGAACCGAGGGTATACACGATAACAGCGGCTGCCCCAGCACCGCTGATGGCTAGAAAAGCGTAGGTTAACAGAGGAGGTGAGCCTAAGAAGAAAACGCCAAGCACAACTGCAAAAGCCGCTCCCGCATTAATCCCCAAAATGCCCGGCGAAGCGAGCGGATTCGCTGTCAGCCCCTGCATGATGGCCCCCGCCACAGCAAGTGCTGCACCAATAATGACTCCGGCAATGATCCGAGGTAGCCTAACCGTGCGGATAATTAAATGGTCAAATAGCGTGTCATCGTATTGAAAAATGGAGGCAAAGACGGTGCTCACTTCGATTTCGGCTGCGCCGAGGGTGATACTCACGGCTAGTCCCAACACCAAAATGGCCACACCTGCTAGTAAGCCCACGGGTAGCAGTGCGGCCGGACCAATTAGTCTTTGATTATTTCTTGAAGCAACTGAAGCTTGCGTCATTGATTATTTGTCAACCCAATCCACGGTTAAATTATCTTTTTTAGCAAATCGAACCAGATGATCGCCCACTACGTATTTGGTCCGTTCGAGCAAGTCACCACTTTCAGCTTTAAGGTCGATGTGAAGGGCTGAATCGGTGACTTGAAAATCACATTCACCGAAAGCAAATTTAACATGCCCGGAGGTATCGTTAAACGTTGCATCAGCCTTATGATCGAAGTGAATACATAGGGTTTTCATGTAACGAAAGGCTTTTTTTGTTTGTACAACGGCCGATGCTTCAGTTGAAGCGTTACTGCTCGTAGGACTCGCTTCCATCGCCATCTGCACAAGTGTCTCTCTTAACTCTTTTCTGTTTGAAACAGGTTTAGGGAATGGAATTCTCTTAATTTCTTCTCTTCCCTCACCTGTAATCATCAGATCAAAACCGCCACCATCAAGAGCAGTCATTTCGGCCGCTTGAGCCCAGTCGCATTTGCCAAACTTATGCGCATAGTCTAGCAAGTTGTGCTGATGATCTTCATTCATGTGCGTAATAGCACCTGCCACTACGTCTTCAGGTAAAACTTCGGTAATCATTTACGCCTCATCCTGTTTTCGACTCATCGATTGGGTGTCTTGCATCCAAGACAAAAACTCTGCTTCCTTTGCACGATCAACAGCATTTGGAAAGAGCGAGCCACAAGCTGGAGAAATATTTTGAACTGAAAAGGTGAGATCAAAAAGGTAAGCTGCTCTCTCGCTATCTGTCAATTCACCACGTTTATTATCTGACGGTAAATGGTCCATGATTTTCTCCTATTTAAGTACAGTTTACAGATTAGCTGGACATTCTGTAATGCTTTTTAGACTGCCAGTAGGTGAGCAAAATATATGACTTGCGGTAGCTAGATGGTTCGAGCAAGCGAAATCCGACAAAACCGTCTTTTTGTCGCCAATAATCAATGTGCTGCTGGATTTCTCTTTGGGAAGTGCCGGTATTCAAGTCTTTTAGCTTGTGGCTAACAGATATCATTCTGAGTCCTCCATCGAATTGGTAGTTTTCGACGATGGAAACTATAGGCAAATGGGCTTGTGAAAAAAACGTTGGGGGTTAATCTGTAATTTTTCATTTGTGAGAGATTAGGTTCACTGTGATTCAAGCGTATTCTGACATTGTGAAAACAAAAACTTAACACCGGTTAAAAAATCTGGACTCAATATCGCTTAAGCATAAAAAAATCGGTTTTATGGTGATGAGGACGGCCTTCTATTTCTGACAATTACAGCACATTGGGGAGGCTGGCTCACAATGCTGAGCTTAAACAAGTTGAGCCGAGCTCAATGCAGAGCAGTTCTGTACGTAATGGAGCCATGGCTGGAGTCTTACTGTGACCGGATGGGTACAGCGTTACGCTGAATACAGCATCCTACAGTCGTTTGTTTAAACACGAGTGGTTTTCCAATCATGACTTGTCATGACGAGATGGAAATTTCAGCTGTAGGCCACGTCAAGGATTTCCATCTATCCATCGTCGACGTAGCAC